>JASMLC010000003.1 GCA_030748895.1 Candidatus Poseidoniia archaeon | reverse complement strand
GGTCGCAACTCCGACACTGCCAGACTAGTAATTCATTCTCTCGTTCAGGCTCAGTCGGGTGCGCAAAAAGTAATCTCATCCTACGCTTACATTCAGGGCATTCCATTAATCTCAAAATCATGCTATCCATCCAGCTCCCCCAGCTTCTTCTTCAGTTCGTCCATCACGGCGCCGTCATCCTCGCCCTCGGCATCCGCCTCCGGCTCTTCCTCGTCGCCCTCCGGTAGCCCGCCTTCGCTCTCCAGGCTTGTGAGCAGGTCGTCCATCGAGACCGGCTGCGCCTCGAGGGCCGCGCCGCCGCTGCCGGCGTCCGCGCCGCCCTGCGCTCCAGCGTCGGTGGCGCTGCCCGCGGCGAGCGCCTCTGCCATGAGCGAGGCGCTCGCCGTCTCGTCGCTTTCGAGCGACGCGCCGCAGCTGGGGCACGCTTTCCAGCTTTCCTCGACCGCCGCGTTGCAGCCGGGGCAGCTGGCGGTCGGGAGCGGCTGCAGCTCGCTCGCCTCGGACTGGCGGTTGGCGAGCACCGGTGCCTCCTCGAACTCGCCCTCGAGCAGCTTCCCCTCGCCGGGGGCGAGCTCGCCGAGCGCGTCCGGGGTCGTCTCCTCCAGCAGTTCGTCGAGCAGCTCGCGCTCGTCGGGGAGCACTTCGCTGGTCAGTTGCCGGTCGGCGCCGTCGATGATTTCCTCCGGCGCCTCGATTTTCTCCAGCACCGGGGCTTGCGCCCGTTTCCCCTTGCGGTCCTGGCCTGCCTGCGCCACGCGCGCCGTGTCCCACAGTGCGCTCAGCAGCGCGGCGACCATGAATAGCGGCCCCGAGAGCGGGATGAACGCGAGCGGGAAGAGCGCCGCGACCGCCAGCCAGCGGTAGATGCCGAAGTGGAGACGGTATTCGCGGTTGCGTCGCAGCAGCAGCCAGCTAAAGCCGAAGAGCAGTGCGTAGGTGCCCAGCATCAGGTAGGGGTTGCTGTGCTGCCCGGCCGGGACGACGACGATGACCGCGGTTTCCGCGTCGTAACGCTCGCCGACCCCCAGCAGTTCAGCCGGGTCGAGGTAGAGTTCGCGGCTGCTGAAGGTGACTCCGAAGCTCGGCATCGCCAGTGTCGCGCCCGGTTGCAGCCAGCGCAGGTGGTTGAACTGGACGGAGTTAGCGCTGAAGGTGGTGCTGCCGTGCGCGGAGAGCGTCACCTCGTAGCCGCTGAAAGCCGGCTCCTCGCCGCCCACCAGCCGCGGGTTGTCGTAGAGGCAGTAGAGCGGCCTCAGCTCGAGCGGCAGCGCCGGGTCGAGCATCACCGCCAGCACGACGCGGAAGCCGTTGGGGTAGAGCTCGACCGAGTTGAGCGCCACCTCGTTCGAGTAGAGTTCGCTCCCTTCGAGCGTCTCCCACGCGAGGTGGCCGAAGAGCAGTTGCCCCGCCAGCAATTGCGCCGAGAAGCCGCTCGAGTCATTCGCGAGCGCGCGCGCTATGCGATCCAGCGCCGGCTCACCGAAAGCGGGCCGCGCCAGTTCGTCGGCGCCGCCCGGCATGCGGTCCCCCGCCAGGCCACCACCGGTCGCAACCCGCACTTCGACCACCAGCTTGCGGTCGGTTTCGAAATCCGCCTCGAGCCACACCTCGGGCATCAGCCCCTCGCCGGCAACCGGCGTAGCCGGGAGCAGGAGCAGGAGCAGCAGTGCCAGCCATGCCATGCGCGTCCGCATCACCCCGCGATGCCGGCGTGCCGGATATTAACCTTGCAGCCGCCGCAGCGCACCGCCCGTGACGCATCGCCCACCGACGGGAGCGCGGCCGCCAACCCTTTTAATCCCGCAGGAGTGGACCGGCTCCCCATCGGGGAAGCAGCGTAGCGGGGTGGGGTAGCTAGGAAATCCCGTCGGGCTCATAACCCGGAGATCGATGGTTCAAATCCATCCCCCGCTACCATGTTTTTCCAGCACTCGAGCCGGGAGAGTATGCGCCGCACCTTCGAACACACTGCTGACATCGGCCTCGCCATAGAGGCGGAGTCGCTCGACGCGGCCTTCGGCGAGGCGGCGCTGGCGCTGGTCGAAGTCATAACCGGTAGCGCGCTGCCGCCTGCGGAGCGGCAGCGCGCTTTCACGGTCGAGGCAAAATCGCGCGAGCAGCTGCTGGTGCGCTTCCTGTCGCGGCTGCTGGTTGAGTTCGACGGCGACGGCTTCCTGCCGGGCGCGGCCGAGGTTACGCTCGCGTCGGGGCGGCTGGCGACGACGCTGCACGGCGCCATCTGGGACGCGGAGCGCGACGGCTACGGCGTCGAGGTGAAGGCGATTTCGTACCACGACCTGCTGGTCGCGCCGGGGCCGCCGGCGCGGCTGCGGGTGATTCTCGACCTGTAGTATGCTGGTTTGCTGAGGCCGCCGGCGAGGCCGCCCCGCACGGCGGCACGCTGGCGCGAGCCTCTAAAGCGGCGGAGCGCTGCCGCGCCGTGGCAGACGCGATTGCTTACCTCGGCGGCCGGCGTGCCAGCGTCGCGTGGGACGGCGAACGGCTGGCGACCGGCCGCGCCGACGGCCCGCTCGAGTTCGACGGCGAGGAGCCGCTGCTGGTGTGGGATATGCGCGGCATCCTGAAGAACCGCCCCGCACCGGGCGCGATGCCGCTGAACCCGAAGCGCGAGACGCTGGTCGACTCCGGGATGGCGTGGGGCGAGGACGTCATCGACGCCATCATGGCCGACCGCGGCAGCGTCATCGTGCCGCTGCGGTCGCTGCGCGGCTGGGGCGAGCTGGACGAAGCCCTGTCTTACGCCGAGCTGGAGATGGTGAGCCTTGACTGGGCCGAAGAGCCGGTCGCCGCGCACGCCGATTTCCGCGGTGACATCGTCGAGCTGCTGCGCCAGATAGTGCGCCGCAAAGTCCCGCGCGTGATGGTCAACAGCCTCGACGGCAGCTTCCCCTTCATCCCGGCCGGGCTCGCCGGCAGCGTGCGGCTCGACGTCGCGATGCTCGCCGACGGCCATCCGCCGAACTGGGCCGGCGAGGTGTTCCGCCTTGGCTAAGCTCGAGCTGGTCGCCGCCGCCTTCCGCTCCCGCGGCGCCGAAAAGCTGCGCCGCGAAGAGCTGGTGCAGGAGCTGGCGTTCTCGCTGCACCTGATGTCGCCCACCGCTGCCGCCGACGCTATCGAGGCGGCGCTCGCGAGCGGGCTGCTGGCGGAGGCGGGCGAACAGCTGCGGCTCGTCGCGGAGGGCGACGCGCCGGCCGAGGCGGAGGCACCCGAGGCCGCTGCCGAAGAGCCGGAGCCCGCCGCTGCAACACCGCCCACCCAAGCGGCGCCCGACCTGTTCCATCGCGTCGTCGCCGCGGTCGCGGAGGCGACCGGCGAATCGCAGCGCGAGGTCATCCGCAAGGTGAATCGGGGGCAGAAAGCGCATTACGGCATTCGCCCCGCGACCGAGGCGCTGTTGCTGGCGGCCGACGCGGGCGTCGACGTCGCGCCGTTCCTGGACGAGGCGCGGCAGGGACTGGCGCGCGACTGATGCTCCACGTCGGCATCGACGACACCGACTCGCTCAACGGCGGCTGCACTACGTGGGTCGCCTTGCGGGTTATCGAGGAATTGCTGCCCGACTACGACCTGATTGGGCCACCGCGACTGGTGCGGCTCAACCCCAACGTCCCGTGGAAGACGCGCGGCAACGGCGCCGTCGCGCTCGCGTTCGGCCGCGGCGCGGGGGAGCCGACACGAATCGGCGAGCTTCCCGGCGGGACGCTAATCGCGCACGCCGACGCGGCACCGGCCGCGCTGGACGCCGAGGCGCTGCTCGAGCGCGTGCTCGCCGTCGTGCGCACCGAGGCGCGGCGCTCGGCGCAGCCGGGGGTCATCGTCACCGCAGCGCGGCCATCGGAGAAGATGTACTGGCAGGGCGTGCGCTCCATCGTGCGCGAAGACGAGCTGCGCGAGGCGCTCGAAGGCACGGCGCACGCCGGGCTTAACGGCGGCCGCGGGCTCGCGGGCGCCGCCTGCGCGCTGGCGTGGTCGCCCCGCAGCGGCGCCAGTTGTAGCTGGGAGCTGCTCGGCTACCGCGAGCGCAGCCGCTGGGGTTCGCCGCGAGAAATCTCGGCGGAATCGGTCGCCGCCGTCGCCGCGGTCGAAGGGGCGTTCGGCTGCCGCGACCCCGACGGGAGCCCGGCGATGGTGCCGCACTCGCCCTGCCCCGTTCTCTGGGGCTTGCGCGGGCTCGAGCCCGCACCGCTCACCGCTGGCTGCGTCACGCTCGGCCTCGAGCAGCCCGAGCGCTGGTTGCTGTGGCAGACCAATCAGGCCACTGACGACCACTACGGCGACACGCTGCCGGCCGGAGGCGAGGCGAGCGTGCGGCTCAGCGGCACCGTCAGCGGGCCGCCGCAGTCGCGCCGCGGCGGCCACCGATTCTTCGGCTTCGCGCACGAAGGCGGCGAACTGGAGTGCGCCGCCTTCGAGCCGTCGGGCGATTTCCGGCAGGTCGTTGACCGGCTTGCTCCGGGCGACGAACTTGAGGTGTGCGGCAGCGTCGAGGCGGGGGTGCTGAAGCTGGAGAAGCTGCGCGTCGTCGCGCTCGCGCCCCGGCAGCACAAGCCGCCCAACCCCGCCTGCCCCGAGTGCGGCGCGCGCACCCACTCGGCCGGCCGCGGCGCGGGCTACCGCTGCCGCCCTTGCGGTACCCGGGTACCGGCACCGGCGCCGGAACCGCTCGCGGCCGCGCTGGAGCCGGGCTGGTATGACCCGCCCGCGTCGGCACGACGGCACCTGGTACGGCCGGCACGGCTGATGGCGGTAACAAAAAATTCTCGACGACCAATATTTAAAATGGAGATGGCATGAAGGAGCGGCTGCCGCATCTCGCGCTGGGGGTCGCGATGGTCGCGATTTCGCTCTCGGCCATCTTCATCCGCTGGAGCGAGAGCAGCCCGCTGGTCGCCGCCGCCCACCGGCAGGCGTTCGCGACGCTGTTGTTCCTGCCGCCGCTGCTCTGGAATCGCGCTGCCGGGCTGCGCCGGCTGACGCGCCGCGAGCTGGCGAGCATGGCCATTATCGGCCTGTTGCTCGGCGCGCACTTCGGCTTTTTCTTCGCCGCGGTGAAGGCGACTTCGGTCGCCGCGGCGGTACTACTGGCGACCTGCCATCCCGTTTTCGTCGCTGCTGTCGGGGCAGTCCTCCTCGGCGAGACGCTCTCGCGGCAGGCGCAGCGCGGAATGGCGCTGGCGCTGGCCGGGATGCTGCTGTTGCTCGGCGGCGACCTGCTGCAGGACCCCGGGACGCTGCACGGCAACGCGCTGGCGCTGGCCTCGGGGCTACTCGCCGGTGCCTACTACCTTGGCGGCCGCTCGCTGCGGCAGACGGTCGGGCTGGCCGACTACGCACTCGTGGTCTACACCTTCAGTGCACTGGCGCTCTGGAGCGCGGTCTTCGCCGCCGGGGATGCGTGGCAGGGATTGCCGCAGCGCGAATACCTGCTCTTCGGGCTGATGGCGCTGGTGCCGACGCTCCTCGGGCATACGCTGCAGAACTGGGCGCTCGGTTACCTGCCGGCGTTCGTCGTGACCGTGACGCTGCTGGCGGAGCCGGTCGGCTCCGGGCTGCTGGCGCTCGCCATCTTTGGGGAGCAGCCCGGCTGGCCCGAACTGCTGGGCGGCGCGGCGGTGCTGGCAGGCATCTGGGCGGTCGCTACTCCCCCGAAATTATCTGCTGCTTGAGCGTCGCGAACTCCGCCTCGGTCAGGACGCCCGAGTCGCGCAGCGCGCCTAGCTCCTTCAGCCGCGCCAGTTTCGGGTCGGCCGCTTCCGACGCGGGCTCTGGCTCGGGCTTCGCGGCCGGTTCCGGCTCGGGCGCCGGCTTCGGTCGCGACGGCGGTAGCGAGCCGCCCAGTTTGCCAACCAGTTTCTCAGCCGAGGCGGCCTTCGCCTTGCCGATGGCCCCCTCGTCGATTAGCTCCCGCAGGATGCGTGCAGCGACTGCCCCTTCGTCGCCGCCGGCCAACTTCTTCAGCTGCTGCTCCTCGGCGGTCGCCTTGCGCTTGCGGACCGCCTTGCGGGGTCGCTTGCGGAGCGGCTTGCCGCTGACGCGCTTCACGGTCTTCCCCTTCGTGAACTTGCGCATCAGCTTCGGGCCGTCTTTCGCGGCCTTGATGGGCGAACCGCACTTGAAGCACTTCTCGATCGCATCGGCAACGGGGGCTCCGCAGGTGCCGCAGTTCTTCATGGGGCGCAACCCAGCTTTTGGCTACATTTAATCTTATATGCTCCGTGAAGCAATCCGGGATGATGGCCCGCTTCACCCTGATGCGCAACGAGGAGATGAAACTCAAGGTGCAGCCACACCCGCTCTCGTTCCTGCACCTCTATTTCGTCTTCCTGCTGTTGCTGGTGTGGGGCTTCGTCATCCACCGCTTCTTCAGCCAGGACTGGTTCAGCCAGGTGCCGTTCTACGGCTTCCTCAACGCCATCCCCGGCGTCAACGAAGTCGTCGCCGCGGCCATCATCTGGTCGCTGGCGCTGCTGGCTATCGGCTTCGCGGCGCGCTACCTCTTCCTCGAGAACGGCGGCCGCGACATTTTCCGGCTTTACGGCGGGCTGGCACTGTTCGGCATCGGGGCGATGGTGCTGCACTTCTGGAAAATCGGCGAGGCCGACGGCGACACGATGGAGTTCGGCACATGGTTCATCCCGCTGCTGACGCTGCTGGTCGGCGGAGGCGGGATGGTGATTGTCAACCAGTATCGCCGCAGCTTCACTTACTACCTGACCGACATCCGCATCGCGATGCACCAGGATTTCCTCGGATTGAGCAAGAACGAGCGGCAGGTGCGCTACAACCATATCGAGGACATCAAGCTCTCGCAGAGCCTGTTTGGCCGTATCTTCGGCTTCGGCACCGTCGTGCCGGTGACCGGCTCCGGGCTGGGAACCGGGACGGACGAGGCGCTCATGATTGCCGCAGTGGGCGGCGAAGCGAAAGGCTTCGCCGCCGGGCTGGCTGGCGGCAGCCGCCGCTCAGCGCGCCGCGCGACCGCTGACCCGCGCGACTCACTCTACGGCGTCCCCGACCCGGGACGCGTGCGCGACCTGATTACGCAGAACATCCAGGACGATACCGGCGTCGAGCACCTGAAGCGCATCGAGGAACTGCTCGGGAAGGATTAAGCGCCACGCAACGTGACGCCCGCCTCGGCCAGCATATCGCTGGCGAGCGCAAAGTCATTGGCCCAGCGCTCGGGCACTTCGGCGCTGGCGGGATAGACTGCTTCGCTGACGCCCGCCTGTATCAGCGACCGCGCGCAGCGGGTGCAGGGTGGCCACGTGACGTAGACGGTGCACCCCTTGAGCGAGATGCCGATGCGCGCCGCGTGCATGATGGCGTTCTCCTCGGCGTGGCAGATTAGCGGATATTTCAGCTCGCGGTCATCCAGCCGTTCGCGGGTATCGGCGATGCCGCGCGGCAGCCCGTTGAAACCGGTGCTGCGCACCTCGCGGTCGGGGCCGACGATAACGCACCCCACTTGTGTCGAGGGGTCCTTGCTCCAGCCGGCGATGTGCGCCGCCAGCCCGAGGAAACGTCCGTCCCAGTCAGCCATCCCGCCGGCAGCGGGGTGGCGCAGTTATACCTGTGCCCGGCGCGTCACGCCGACCTGCGGGCAGATGCCCTCGGCGAAGCAGCCCGAGCAGCGCGGCCGGCGTGCGTCGCAGACCCGCCGGCCGTGCCAGATGAGCCGGTCCGACCACTCAATCCACTCCCTGTGCGGCAGCAGCGTCATCAGGTCGCGCTCGACCGCTTCCGGGCTGTTGCCGCGCGACAGACCCAGCCGCCGCGTCAGTCTGTGGACGTGCGTGTCCACGACGACGCCCTCGGCTACGTCCCACGCGACGCCCAGCACGACCGACGCGGTCTTGCGCCCGACGCCCGGCAGCGCCACCAGCGCGTCAAGTGTGCGCGGCACTTCGCCGGCGTGGCGCTCGATGATGCCCTTGCAGGCGCCGATGATATGCCGCGCCTTGGCGTTGAAGAAGCCGGTCGAGTGGATGACCTCGCCCAGCTCCGTGAAGTCGGCGGCGGCGAACGCCGCCACATCGGGATACTTGCGGAACAGTGGCGGCGTGACCAGGTTCACCCGCTCGTCGGTGCATTGCGCGGAGAGGATAGTGGCGACCAGCAGCTGCAGCGGGTCGCGGTGGAGCAGCGCACACTCCGCCTGCGGGTATTCGCGCCGCAACCCCGCCAGCACGGTTCGCGCCCGCACCGCGCGCTTTGCCAGCGACTCGCGGCCGTGCGGTTTTGCCACGGTCAGCGGTTGAAGCGCGGCTTGCGCTTCTCGAGGAAGGCGGCGACGCCCTCTTTCCCGTCGGGGGAGTTGAAGCACTCGGTGAATAGCTCCTGCTCGTTCCGCAGCCCCTCCGCTAGTGGCAGCCCACTGCGCGTTGCGCGCTTGATTCGCTCGGCGGCGAACGCCGGTTTCGACGCAATCTGTTCCGCCAGTTCGACCGTCCGCGCCTCGAGTTCCTCCGCCGGCCAGGTGAAATTGACGATGCCGTAGCGCTCCGCTTCCTCGGCCGGAATCATGCGGCCGGTGAGCATCAGCTCCAGCGCGCGTCCTTCGCCGGCGAGCCGCGGCAACCGCTGGGTGCCGCCCGCACCGGGGAGGATGCCGAGGTTGATTTCCGGCTGCCCGAAGCGCGAGCGGTCGCTCGCCACCCGCAGGTCGCACGCCATCGCCAGCTCCATCCCGCCGCCGAGGCAGAAGCCGTCAACCATCGCGATAATCGGCGTCGGGCAATTGGCGGCGACGTCGGTCATGCGCCACTCGTCGCGCATCCGCTCCGGGTCGAGCTCGCCGCTGGCGGCAAACTCGCCGAGGTCAGCGCCGGCGATGAACGATTTCTCGCCCGCGCCGGCGAGGATAATCGCGCGCACTTCAGGGTCGGCGCCGAACTTCTCGAAGGCAGCGGCGATTGCCGCCCGCACCGCCGCGTTCATCGCGTTGAGCTGGTCGGGCCGGTTGACCGTGACGCGACCGATATGCCCTTCGCGCATGACTATGACCTTTTCGCCCATGCGTTGCGGAGGCGGACGCCGGTTAAGTCGGTTCGCGCCCCCCGTCAGGCGGCCGGCAACGGCTCCGCCCCGTCGGCGAGCCCTTCCACCACGCGCGCCCCCGGCAGCAGCGATTGCACCGCGCTGGCGATATCCGCATGGCGCGGCGGTTTCAGCGCCCAGAAGCGGCCGTCGCGCAGCACCGCACCGGGGTAGCGTTCGAGAAACTCGAACGCGCCCGCGTCCCACGCCGCTGGACCGCGGTGGAGCTGCCGTTCGGGCAGCTCCACCGTCGCGGTTTCCAGCACGATGAACCCCTCGTCGCCGAGCGAGCAGTGGCTGCCGAGCACGCCGAACGGCTCTAGCGCGCGCACCAGCTTGCGCCCCTGCCGCTGGATGTGCGGCAGCGCGGTCTCCTCGACCCCGCCGGGGTGCGCCAGCACAACCGTCGTGACGCAGCCGAGTGGTTTGCGCTCGCCACTCTCGAGGACGAAGGCCTCCGCAGTCGGCACCGCCAGGAACCGCCGTGCCGCCAGCACCGCGCGCGCCAGCCCGTCACGCATCACGCCGGCGGCGACGTTGCGGCCGGGGTCGACGGGGTCGGGGAGCGTGATTTCCGCTTCCGGCGCTCCGGGAACTGTGCCGAGCGCGACCGGCGGCCGCCAGCCGGCGACATCCTCCACGAAGGCGGGGAAGTCACCGGCGCGATGCACCAGCACCTCGACCAGATAACCTGAAAAGCCACCGACAGCCGCCGCCGCCCCGTAGGCGCCCGCGACCGCCAGAAAGCGCTTCGCGAGCCGCACGTCGTCGCGCTGCGTGTCGCTGAGATGCTTGTGCACCCACGCGGTGTGGAACACCGTGCGGTCGACCGCTGACGCCAGCTGCGACGGGTCGCTGATGGCGAAGCAGGGCACTGCGTCGACCTCCCGCCCCTCAACGGAGCCGCGCAGGTAGGGGTGCTGCGCGTACAATTCCGCGCCGTCGGGCAGCACCGCGCGCGCCAGCGCCAGCCCTTCCACCTTCAGGTCCGCGCCGGTGGGGAAGCAGAGAAACAGGTCGATGTCGGCGCCGGGAAGCCAGGTCCCCTTCGCGACCGAGCCGACCAGCCGCGGCTCGACGCCGTCCGGCGCCGCCTTGCGGGCGCGCGCCAGCAGCGAGTCGCAGAGCGTCGCGACGGCAGCCTGCTCCGCGTCAGACGGGACCAGCGTGGCGAGTGCCCTTTCCAGCAGCTCCTGCATGGCGCGCCAGCGGGCCGAGTGATTAGGGCTATTGCTCGCGCCGGCGCCACGCCTTGCGCCGCTTGCGCTTCGCAAGGCGCCGAATGGTCGCCTCGGTCTCGCGCACCGGGATGACGAGCGGCAGCACCGCGATGACGCTGCCGAGCAGCAGCATCCCCAGCGCGGCGGCGAAGCGCGCCTGTATCAGCCACTCCAGGAAGACCGCGACGCAGCCGGTGGCGAGTATCATCGTCGCCCAGGTCAGCCGCCGGTAGCCGTTCTCGCTGATGCCTCCCTCCGGGGCGTCGAGCGGCGTCTCGATTTCGATTTTGGCCGGGGGCGGCTCGACCATTGGAGGTGGCCAGGCGCGCAACACGACCCAGGTAATGAGTGCGCCGAGCAAGATGAACGAGACCTGCCCAAAGCCGGGATCACCTGAGCGCGTTGCGATTAGCGCAAGCCATACTACTAGTAGCCAGGTCGTAGCGATGATGGAGTAGCGCAGCTTCAGGTTATCTGACGCAGCGGGGCTCACGCCCGCGCTTCCATCGTGATTGCTTCGACGGGGCAGGCAAAGACGCAGAGGGTGCAGCCGGTGCAGGTATCCTCGACAATCAGTGCCTTTTTCGATTCGAACGCGCCGGTGCGAGTCTCTAGCTCCCATCCAATCATGTCAATAGATGCGAAGTTGCAGAAGTAGACGCACTGCGTGCAGCCGATGCACTTCTCGTTGTGCACCAGCGCCATGAACTCCTTGCCGCGCGTAAGTGAATCGAGCCTTTCCTTGCGCAGCTCCTTGAAGAGCGGCTTCGCCTTCGCCAGTCCGGTATCGGGCAGGTCGGCGTCCACCAGCGACGCCTTCACGCGCTGTAGCCAGCCGTCGGACTTCGGCTCCCACGCCAGCGCCGCGTTCGTCGGTTCGGCCGCTACGGCGGCTTCGGCCGGGGCTTCGCTCTCAGTGACGGCCGCTTCCGCAACGGCCGGGGCGGATGCGGTGTCCGCGCCCGCTATCGCAGCCTCGACGTCGCCCGGAGCAGTGATGAGTACCGCATCAACTGGGCACGCTTCCTCACAGGCACGACAGACGATGCAGTCCGGCTCGCGCACCATGAATGCCTTCCTGTCCGACGCGGCGTGGCCCGGCGTCTCGAGCCACTCGTAGACGTCGACCGGGCAGGCGTCGATGCACGCCCCGTCGGCGATGCACATGTCGAAATCGACGCCGACGACGGTGCCCCAGATTCCCAGCTTGCCCGAGTCGAGGCCGCCGTAGCTGCCATCCTCCGTCCAGATTTGCACCGGCTCGCTGTCGCCGTCGTGCGTCGCGGCCTGCTTCCAGGCGGAAAGGTATTGTCGGTCGATGCCAGCCATCAGGCGGCTTCCTCGACGAGGCAGGCGGAGAGGAACTGCATCAGGTCCAGCATCTCGAACGCGTGGTTGTGCTCGCCGGGGTCCATGCGCTCTTCGTTGAGCATGCACTGCATGTGCATGTAGCACTTGGGACAGCCGCCCAGCATCACCTGGATTTCGGCGTCGGTGCCCTGATCGAGCCGTTTCTTGCGCACCGCCTTGGTCGCGTCATTGCAATACATCATCGACGAAACGCCGCAGCAGAGCGCCTTCTCGCGGCTGTTCTCCAGCTCGACCATCTCGGCGCCGTCCACCAATTGGATAAGGTCGCGCGGCGCGTCGTATTCGCCCATCATGCGGCCGAGGCGGCACGGGTCATGGAAGGTGACGCGCACCGGTTCGGGCGACTTGAACTTCAACCCGCGCCCGCGCAACGTCTGCGTGATGTGCTCGACCTGGATGCCTTGGCCGGGCAGGTCGTAGTCGACCGCGAAGGTGCGGTAGCCTTCAGCGCAGGTGACGACCAGCGTGCGGATGCCACTCTCCTGCATGCGCCGCAGGTTGTGCGCCTTCAATTCGTCGAAGACCTCCAGTTGGCCTTGCCAGAGCGGGTCGTGCCCGCAGCACTTGAACGAGTTCATGTCGAGAATCAGCGGGTCGATACCGGCGGCGTTCATCAGCTTGATAGCCGCGGCGGCAATCGAGGCGTGGTCGGCGTCGCCCTTGTTGAGGTGCGAAAACTTGACTTCGACATCCATGAAGTCGACGCAACCGGGGAAGTAGCCGTATTCGTGCTGCCGCTCGGGCTGCCACGGCGCCTCGTCGGGCGTACCGGCGTCGTTGATTATCATGCGCTCGAAGAGCGGGTGCGGGATGGTGCGGGCGTAGGGTTCGGTGCGACTCATGTTGCGGCTCCTTGCAGCGCTATTGCGCGCTGCTCGAGGACGTAATCCACGTATTCGATGTTCTGCGGGCAGATGGCGGTGCACATCCCGCAGGTGATGCACGACCATTTCGCGACGCCGTCGTGCTCGTTCTGGAAAGTGTTGAAGATAATGTTCAGCTCCTCCTCGCCCTCGTTGGTGCGCACCGGGCAGATGTCGTCGCAGAGGCCGCACTGGTAGCAGCGGTTGAGCTTGAACTCGTAGATGCGCTGCATGCGGCGGCTGGCAATCCCGTCGCGGTAGAGCTCGAAGCGCTCCTCGTCGCTGAGCGGCCGCGCCCCTTCGGCGCGGCGCCGGTCGAGCCAGAGATAGGTCAGCCCGCCGCACGCGAGCGGCCCCCACAGCGTCACCTGCGCCAGCACGGATGTCGTGATGGCGGGGTAGTAGAGCGCGATGTTGGCGTTGATGGAGTAGATGGAAAGCATCACGACGAAGGCAATGCCCCAGACGCCGATTGCGGCGCGGACGGGGTCCTCGATGGGTCGTCGCGCGTGGCCGCTGTTCAGGACGTCCATAATTCCCTCTTTGGGCCCGGGGTCGATGAGATATCCCAGAGCGCGGTCGATGAATGGCACCGCGACGACCAGTCCCACGATAAGCCCCTGCACCAGCGTTCCCCACACCTTGGCAGTCATCAGGAAGAAGTGGTGGCCGAAAATCGTGAACTCGATATCCCACGCCACCTTCAGGCAGCCGAACGCCCAGAGTAGGTACCAGTCAGGCAGCGGCGGCGGGAAAGCGGTCGCGGCGGCCGGGTCGGCCGCTTTGTGCAGCGGCGGCGGGACGAAAGCCGACAGGAAAAAGAGTGCCGAGGTGACATAGAGCGTGAGCACGCTGTCGCGCAGCAATTCGTGTGGATAGAGCGGCTCGCCCTTGGTGTGTGACGCCTCAAGCGCCGAGTGGGCCTGCCGCGGGGTTTCACCCGTGAACTCGGTCTTGCGCCCGATGCGCTCCACCGCATCATCGGCCTGCCGTTCCTGCTGGTACTCACTAATCAGTGTCTCGATATCGTCCATTAGTGCGGCTCCGCCTCCCCCTGTATCCAGACTATGGCCATGTGCAGTATCATCAGCGCGATGCCGACCGCCGGCAGCACGAAGACGTGCAGCCAGTACATCCGCAGCACGGTCGCGCCGGTGAGCTGTGTCCCGCCGAAGACGATTTGCGCTATCAGCGGCCCCATCTGCGGAATCGAGGTCGCCATCTCGAGGCCGATTGAGCCGGCGGCGAAGCCCAGCTCGT
The DNA here is from genome assembly GCA_030748895.1 of Candidatus Poseidoniia archaeon. Lineage (NCBI taxonomy): Archaea > Methanobacteriati > Thermoplasmatota > Candidatus Poseidoniia > Candidatus Poseidoniia archaeon. The sequence goes on along the minus strand of JASMLC010000003.1, from coordinate 130,857 downwards.
CCCACGGCAGCAGGTAGCCGGTGTAGCCGAAGAAAATGGTCACCAGCAGCAGGATTGAACCGAGTATCCAGTTCAGCTCGCGCGGGTTGCGGTACGCCCCCACGAAGTAGACCCGCATCATGTGCAGGAATACCGCAGCGACCATGAAGTGCGCCGCCCAGTGGTGCACCGCGCGCATGATGTAGCCGAAACTCACCTCAGTCATAATCAGCTCCATCGATTCATATGCGCCGGAAGTCATCTCGCCGGTCGCAGGGTCCTCAACAAAATCCCCGTCAGGGACATAGTAAAAGCCGAGGTAGATGCCGGTAATCGTCAGGATGATGAATGCCAGAAATGAGAGCCCGCCGAGGCAGTAGAAGGGATACCAGTACCAGACCGCCTTGACGTTGTACCGTTCGGTGTGCGACTGCGGGAAGGTGCGACCGCTCGCCGGGAGCAGCGTGAAGACCACCGAGTAGTATTCGCGCCGCGCCAGGCTGGCGTAGCGCCGTAATGCGAACCGCTCATCGAGCCAGACCCAGGTCAGCAGCAGCACCTGCGGCAGCGCCCCGGTCGCCCACAGGAAGACGAAGCCGGCTACCGCCCCGACCAGTGAGAGGAATATCAGCAGGAAGGTGTACTCGCGCATGAACTCCTCCAGCAGAGGTGTCTCGGCGCGGGCGCTCCCGGCCAGCGCGAGCAGCGCCAGGGCGGTTGCAGCCGCTGTTATAGTTCTCATCCCTGTCCACAATATTTCAGCCATTCCAGCTTATCTGTTCTCCCCACCAGTCCGCCGTCACGTTCGATGATTGGCACAATCGGTAACCCATATGGCGACGGCCCCTCGACCAGTTCAGCGACCATTACCGGCCGTCCTTTCTCATCGATGTTCTCGACAATCGAGAGCGGGTCAAAGCGGCTCAGGTGGCACGGGCAGAGGAACATATTCTCGTACGAATCTCCGCTGATGCCGATGCCCTCGTCCTTGAAAACAGGCTTGCAGCAGAGGTGCGGGCACTTGTAGGTGTTGTACGCCATCATCATCGTGTTGCCACTGTCATCAGGGATACCCCATTCGGCCATCGAATCCTCGGTCGGGACCTTCACCAGCGTCAGCACGGCTTCGCAGCTCCCCAGCTCCGCTTCCAGTTCCTTCGGCGCCCAGGTTACCATTGCCGACTGGTTCAGCGCGAAGTCCTCCTTGCGCGCCACGTTGCCCGCCATCGGCTCGTACCACGTTCCCGGCTCCCGCTCCTTGTAGAGCAGCGTGTCATGCACCTCGTCTGGGTTGCAGTGCGTTACCGGTGGCGGCAGCAGCGTCTTGAGTCCCGGCACTGCCAGCGCACCGCCAAGGCCGCTGCCGGCAAGCGCCAGCGCGCCTTTCAGGAAGTCGCGTCGCGTGACCGCCATCTATCGCTCCAGCCGCGGCACGACCTTGTCGCGGCGGCGCTTGGTCTCAAGTACGTCGGGCAGGAAGCTGCGGCGGTAGAGGTCGAGCATCAGCCCGAACGTCAGCATCGCCATTCCGATGATGAACGAGAGGAAAGTCTGGTCCCACCCCTCGAGCAGTCCGTAGATGAAGAGCGCGTCGTAGAGCAGTTGCACCACCATCAGCAGCATGATAATTGCAAAAATCGAGAGCTGCTCCGGCGCCGGCGTCTCGTGCCGGATGGCGCCGAGCTGCTCGTCACCGCGGGTGCCGAGCAGCTTCTGCGCGTCCGCCTGCGTCAGCTCGCCGCGAGCCACCTGCTCGAGGATTTCGTTAACCCCGGTAATTGGCGCTCCCCCCTCGTAGTACGATGTACGCCAGCAGCACGAAGACCATCGTGATGCCGATACCGATAAGCCCAATCCAGTACTGTTTCAGGCTGACCCCCAGTTCGTGGATACCCACTTCGTCCTCCAGCGCCTGCGGCGTCCCGAGCGAGACTGCTACGAGCCGGGTCCAGCCGTCGCCGGGATCGTTGCCGTTCTCACCGTTGACGACGTTGAAGTAGACGGTCAGCACTGCGTCGCCGCTGCCCTCCTCGGGCGCAGTCCACGCCACAGTCCAGTTGCGCTGGTCATCCGAATCGGCGTTGTGCGAGAGCATGCGACTATCGTCGTTCACCCAGAAATCGGTGCCGCCCTCGAAGCTGCCGTTGGTGACGCGCATCAGGAAGCCGCCCGCCGCTGCCGGGTCGGCAGCGTCACTGACGCCGCTGTCTGCAATCGTGAGCGTCAGGTTGTAAGTCGCTCCCGGTTCGTAGCGCGCCGGGAAGTTCTCGAGCGACCAGAGGCCAGTTCCGCTCTGGTCGGGATTGTGGCAGTTGCAACCATGGAGCATCACGTCAGCAGCCCAGTCATCGCCGCCGGCGTCACCGCCTCCGGAATACCCGAATGCGCTTCCGCCCGTCAGGAGTGCGGCTGAAAGCAATGCGAAAATCAGTCCGAAATTACGTCTTTTTCGAAGAGCCACCGTAACCTCCGGTCAGGTCGCCTGTGAGGACGGCTTACCCTATATAATGATATTGAGAAGCGTTGCAGCGCTGGTGACTGAAAGGCTGCGTGGCGCAGCAGCCGCTTTTAGCACGCGCTGGCTGCACCGCCATGGGCCGGCCTCTCCCCCGGGTTGCGGGCGCACTCCTGATGGCGGTGACGCTGCTGCTACGCTGGCCCCTGACGCCTCGCCCGACCGGCAGCGACAGCTTCGAGTATTTCGTGCAGGTTGCGTCGCTGCGCGATGCCGGCGCAATGGAGTGGCTGCTCCATCCCGCGGCGTATTTCGGGCTCTACCCCGGCACCTCCCCGGGAGGCCACCTGGCGCTGACCGCCGCCTTCGAGGAAACCACGGGCCTCGGTTTCGAAGGGTCGTCGCTGGTGCTCTCGCTCGCCATATCGCTGCTCGGCGTCGCCGGGATGTGGCTGCTGGCGGGCGAACTGGGCGTCTCGCCGTCGGCACGCTGGCTGGCGGCGCTCTCGTTCGCGGTCGCGCCGCGCTTCATCACCTTCGCACTCTGGCGACTTTCGCTGCGCTACCTGCTGGTAGTGCTGCTGCCGCTCTTCCTCTGGGCGCTGCTACGCAGCCAGCATCGTCGCTACGGCCGCCATCCGGAGCGGCTCGCCGCGCTGGCGCTGGCGCTGGGGCTGGCGCTGCCGGCGGTCCACCGCATGGGGCTGCTGCTGCCGGGCTTCCTGCTGGCGTTCGCGCTCGCGGCGGCGCTCAGTCGCTGGCAGGCGGGCGCGCTCGACCGCGAGCGCGCCGCGCGGCAGGGTGTCGCCTTCTGTGCCGGGCTTGGCATTTACCTCGCCTACCTCTCCTACCTCGGCGGCACGCTCTACGCTCCGTCGGAGGGCCTCTTCAGCGTCTATCTTTTCGAGGGCGAAACGCTGCCGGTGCGGTTCGCCAACCTCGCGGTGCATTATGGCTTGCTCGGTGGGCCGCTGCTGCTGCTGGCGCTGCTCGGCGCTGGCGGCACGCTTCAGCAGGGGCGCCCGGCGCTGGGTATCTGGCTGGCGCTGGCGTGGCTGGCGCTCGGCGCCTACGTCGCCCTCGACCGCATCTACCTTGTCTATCTGCTACTGGCCGGGATGCTGCTGCTGGTCGGCCCGGGCGCCGAGATGCTGCTGCGTGAACTGCCATCCCGTCATGGCCGGGCGGCGCTGGTGGCGGCGCTATTCGTGCTGTCGGGAGTCTCGGCCGCGGTCGACCTGCGCGACCGCATCGACCACATGGAGCGGCCGGAGACTGGCTACAGCTACCATGTGCGCGAGCCGACCATCGCCGCCGCATTCTGGGGCAGCGCGCACGCCGACGGCGAACTATTCGAGGCCAACGACATTAAGCGCACTCGACGGGTCGACGCCTATTCGGAGATGGTCGCAACGCGCGACGCCGATGCGCTGGCGCAGGGCGTTATCGACTCGGCCGCGATGGAGCTGGAATACCTTGGCTGGCGCGTGCTCTTCACGGAGCAGCACGACCATCTCTGGACGTGGGAAAACCGGAACGAGTTCAACGAGAACATCTCGGCTGACCGCAGTCTCTCGCTGGTGAACCTCGCCTTTCCCGAGGCAGCCGGCAGCGCCAGCATTCCCGAGTCCATCGTCAGCAGCACCCACTACCGCTGGCTAGACTGGTTCTGCTATCGCATCTACGCTGGCGACGAGCTCGCTTTCTACTGGAGTTACGGCTACGCTGTGTGAGTCTTTTAATAGAGGGCTAACTGCCGCCCACATTCCAGCTATGGCACGAATCTATGCCCGACGGAAAGGCCGTTCCGGCTCCAGCGCGCTGCCCCGCAGCGAGCACCCAGCCTGGGCTCCCGAACCGAAAGAGGTCGAGGAGCTGGTAGGCAAGCTCTCGAAAGAGGGGCTTTCGACGGCCGAAATCGGCACGCGGCTACGCGATTCACACGGCACCCCCAGCGTCAAGCTGGCGACTGGCAAGGCGGTCGCGGCCATGGTGCGCGACGCCGGCCTGGCACCCGATATCCCTGAGGACCTGGCGAACCTGATGCGCAAGGCGGTGCGGCTGGGCGAACACCTTGAGGCCAATACCAAGGATGTCCACAACCGGCGGGCGCTACAGCTTACGGAGTCAAAGATACTGCGGCTGGTGCGCTACTACAAGCGCAACAGCGTGTTGCCGGACGACTGGAAATACACGCTCGCCAACGCCAAGCTGCTGGTCGGGTGAATCCCGCCGCGGCGATGCCGCAGCCGTTGATGGAAGCGGCACATCCACTCGCCGACCGCTTGCGGGAAACCGGACAGCCGGTGCGTATCATCGGCCATTACGACTGCGACGGCCTCACCTCGTCAGCCATCCTGGTGCAGGCGCTACTGCGGCTCGGGAAGCGGTTCCACCTCAGCAATGTCCTCTCGCTGGCGCCCGACGTCATCGAGCGGCTGAACCGCGAGGCGCCCGCGCTAGTGCTCTTCACCGACCTCGGATCGGGCTACATGGACCTGCTGGCGCAGCTTGAGGCGCCCGCTTTGGTGGTTGACCACCACCTGCCGCAGGGCGAGGTCCCTGGCAACGTCCTCGAGCTGAATGCCCACAAGGCAGGGGTTGACGGCAACCGCGAGGCGTCCGCCGCGAGTGTCGCCTTCGCGCTGGCGCTAACGCTGGACGAGGCGAACCGTGACCTCGCCCCCATCGCGCTGGCGGGAGCCTGCGGCGACCGCCAGATGATTGGTGGATGGAAGGGTTGGAACCTCGAAATCGCTAATATGGCTACTGAAGATAATTATTTAAAAGAAAAGCAGCAACTTCCGCTCCACGGTGCGAGCCTGGCCGAGGCGCTGGAGGGGTCGCTCGAGCCGTACCTCGTCGGCGTCTCCGGGCAGCCCACTGCGGCCGAAGAGGCGCTGCGCGAAATCGGCCTCGACCCTGCCGCGGCGCCCGATAGCCTCGCGGGCGAGAAGGCGGCGCGGCTGGCGGACTGGCTGACGCTGAAGCTGCTCGAGCAGGGCGCCGGGAGCGAGCAGTGCGAGCAGCTTTTCGCGCCCAGCTATCAGTTGCCGGGGTGGGGCTGTACCGTCTCTGAACTGGCGTCGCTGGTCGATGCCAGCGGCCGGCAGGATGACACCTCGACCGGGATTGCGCTGCTGCTCGGCTCGGCGGCGGCGCGTGGCCGTGCGGGGGCGCATGAGCTGGAGCAGCGCGAGCAGTTGCTCGCGCTGCTCGGTACGGCGAAGTTCGAGCGGCGCAACGCCATCCAGCACTTCAGCACCAGCGAGCCGGCGCTGAAGGGCACGATTTGCGGGCTGGCGCTGGGCTACTTCCTCGACCGCTCGCTGCCCGCCATCGGCCTTTCGCCGCGCGACGGCGAGCTGATAATCTCCTCGCGCGCGACGCCGGAGCTCATTGAGCGCGGGCTCAATCTGGCCGAGGTAATGTCGCAGTCCGCCGGCAAGTGCGGCGGCATCGGCGGCGGCCACGCCATCGCGGCGGGCGCGACAGTCTCCCTCGACGCGGAAGAGCAATTCCTTGCTGCGGCCGACGAGCAGGTCGCCGTGCAGCTAGGGCTCTAATACCGTGGCAGCTGACCCCGCATGGCGAAGTGGCGGCTGCTGCTGGCGCAGGGAAAAACGCACCTTGTAAACCTCGATGCCGAGAGGCAGGACTTGCCCGGGCTGGGCAGCTTCCGGTCTGCGGTACTGCGCGATGCGCCCATCGGGGAGGAGTTTGACCTGGTCGGCACCCCGGCGCGGCTGTTCGAGCCGACGCTGCCCGACCTCGAGGCGAACCTGGCGCGCGGTCCGCAGGTAATCCTGCCGCGCGACCTCGCGTGGATAACGTGGGCGCTGGCCCTTGAGCCGGGCGACGCGGTCGTCGAGGCCGGTGGCGGCTCGGGCGGGCTGACGCTGGCGCTGGCGCGCGCGGTCGCCTCCGACGGGAATGTTGTGAGTTTCGAGCCGCGCCCGGCGCACCGGAAGGTGCTCGAGCGCAACCTCGCCGGCAGCCCGCACGCAGCGCTGGTCGAGGTAATCCCGGAAGTGCTGGAGCCCGGCACCGCGACCCGCGAGTGCGACGCGGTTGCGCTGGACCTGCCGCAGCCGTGGGAACTGGTCGGCTGGGCCGCCACGGCGCTCGTTGCTGGCGGGCGGCTGGTGGCGTACCTCCCGAGCACTGGACAGGTGGCGCAACTGCTGGCGGCACTCGAAGGGTGGGGCGAGCTACGCGTCGTGGAAAATTTGCAGCGCGACTGGGAGCCAAAACCACAAGCGCTACGGCCGCAGCACCGCATGCTGGGGCATACCGGTTTCATCGTCAGCGCGCGCCATTTCGGGTGAACCCTTAACCCGCCGGCCCGACTGGCGCTGCAATGGCCGAGAAGCTGATTATTATCGGGTCGGGACCGGCCGGCTATACTGCCGGACTATACGCATCGCGGGCGATGCTCGAGCCGTTGCTTTTCGCCGGCTACGCTAGCGGCGGGCAGCTAATGCTCACCAATGAGGTCGAGAATTACCCCGGCTACCCCGAGGGAATCCAGGGTCCCGAGATGATGGTGCAGCTGCGTGCGCAGGCGGAGCGCTTCGGCACCCGCATCCTTGACCGCAACGTTGACTCTGTCGACCTCTCGCGACGGCCGTTCGGGGTCACCAGCGGCGACAAATCGTGGGAGATGGAGGCGCTCGTCATTGCGACTGGCGCCGAGGCCATCTGGCTCGACGTCGAGAACGAGGAAGTGCACAAGGGGCGCGGGATTTCGACCTGCGCCACCTGCGACGGCGCCTTCTTTCGCGACAAGGAAGTCATGGTTGTCGGCGGCGGCGACTCAGCGATGGAGGAGGCGACCTTTCTGACCCGTTTCTGCCCGAAAGTGACGATTGTCCACCGCCGCGAGGGGCTGCGCGCGTCGCAAATTATGGGGCAGCGCGCCCGCGACAATCCGCGCATCGCCTGGAAGCTGAACCGCACGGTCACCGGCTGGCTCGGCGAGGAGGGTGACTTCCGCGGCGCGCGACTGCGCTCGACCGCTGACGACAGCGAGGAGGACCTCGCCTGCGGCGGGGCGTTCATCGCCATCGGCCATAAGCCGATTACCAGCTTCCTCGGCGGGCAGCTGGAGACAGATGATTCGGGCTACCTGCTCTGGAAGCAGCACTCCATGACTTCCGTGGAGGGCGTATTCGCGGCGGGCGACGTCGTCGACACACGCTACCGGCAGGCAATAACCGCGGCCGGAATGGGTTGCATGGCGGCGATAGACGCCGAGCGCTGGCTCGAGGCGCAGTAGCGACTTTTATAGCGCTGTTCGGCACGCACGCTTTTTAGTCCCCCACCGCGTGGCGAAGGCGTGAAGCGCCAGCTCCTGCCTCGCGACGAGGATGGTGTAAGCCAGATTATCGGCACCATCCTGATTATGGTAATGATGGTCACCATCGTAGGTACCATGCTGGCGTGGGGCATCCCGCAAATCCAGAACAATGAGGCGTGGGCGCAGTATGCGACGACGCGCTCCAACCTGCTCAATCTGGACGCTGACATGGACCAGGTGCTGCTACAGGGTGAGGGCGCCTCGCGCACCTCGACCGTCTCGCTCGGCTCGGGCAGTTTCACGCTGAAGAAGGCGCAGGAAGACCTGCTGCTCTGCTGGAGCACCGTCTCCTGGGCGCAGCTTTCGGCGCGCAACGTGGAAGCGGGCGCCACAATCCTGCGCGTCGAGGACCTGACCGAAACCGTGGCGACGCTGACGGTCACCATCACCTACCCCAACGGGACTGTCTGGAGCGGTGACACCGACGGCAACCGGCTGGGACCGCTGCCCCCCATCGTGGCGGGCGTGACCGGTACCGCTGCTGCCGCCAACGGTACCGCCATCGGCGAGTTCCGCTACTACATGCAGGATGTCCTCTCCTACAAGTACCGCTCGACGGCAGGGCAGTTCCAGATGCGATTGTTCAACGGCGGGGTACTGTCGCATGAGCCGGGTGGCGGATACTACTTCGAGGACCGCCCGCTGGTGCGCGGCAGCGGAAACGTGGATGCGCTGTCACTTTACCTCGTTACCTACAACAACAGTGGCTCGCAGATGCGCAGTATGACTGGCCCCTCCAACTTTGACTTCTCGCTGCGCAACCAGGGCGGCAGCGATTCCGGGAGCATTGCGGCTTACAGCTTGCGAATCGTCGTGAAAGGCGACGCGCAGTATGCAACCTACGGCTTCTTCCAGTCCCTGTGGGGATTCAGCCGTGACCTACAGCATGACGAGGTATACCTGACGCAGGTGACCTCGCTGGACCTACGCCTGATGGAGAGGACGGTGCATGTATCGTTTGGATTGCGCTGAGTCAGGCGCGCAGGAAATAGGGTTCATCTACACCTCGTTGCTGGCAGTACTGCTGCTGTCGTCGGTGACCGTGGCGGTCGCCGACGTACTGAAGGGCAACCATACCTTCACGGCACAGGAAGAGGTGGAACAGGTGGGCGTGCGACTGCAGCAACTGGTTGAGGAGCTGCTCGCGATGGTCCGTGCCTATCCCGGAATTGACGCCACTCTGAGTATTCCCGCCGCCACCGAGGAGCACGGCGTGCTCTACACGATAATCGGTACCGAGACCGGCCTGAAAGTGGTCAGCAAGGCTCCTGTGGGGGGTCGATACACAGCGGATTTTCCGCTTGCGCCCGCCACGGCTATAGATGGGAAAGTGTACTCTAGCACTTCTTATATAGTCGTGCAGTATGACGCAACATCTCAAGTGGTCACCCTGACCGCAGGATAGACGAGTAAGAATGGGAGCTGCCGGCGACTCGATTGACACGGAATCAGACCCTCTTGGTATGCTATCGCCGTCCGAGGAAACGGTCGACGAGAGCCAGCTTTCATGGCGTGAAAAACGGCGCTTGCGCAAGGAACGCAAGCAGCAGGAGCAGGCCCGCAAGGCGGCCGAGAAGGCAGGCGTCATCCACGACCTCGTCATGGACGACATCGAGCTGGGCGAGGATTTCGAGGAACTCGACACCTACCCCGTAAGGCCACCCTTCTCCTATGTCAGAATCCTGTTCGACAAGCGTGACTATTCACGATTCTACTACGTTGTCGAACCCAAGGCGAGCGAGCAGGAGAAGCAGGATCTGGACACTATCCAGTCAGTGCTCCAGCGAGCGCTCAACATCAGCCGCGAGACCCTCGAGGAGGGGCAGGACGAGTTCCTGCATCAGGCGGTTGACGACATCCTCGACGCGTACCGGCTTCCGAGCCGCAAGAGCAACCGCGAGAAAATCCACTACTACATCGAGCGTGACCTGGTGGGCTACGGCATGATTGATACCATGATGCACGACCCGAACATCGAGGATGTTTCCTGCGACGGCCCCGGCGTCGAGGTGTTCGTCTACCACCGGCGCTTCGAGTCGCTGCGGACCAATGTCCTCTGGTCTGACGAATTCGAGCTGGAGCGATACATCATCCGCATGGCACAACGCTGCGGTAAGCACATCTCGATTGCTGAACCGCTGCTCGACGCAACGTTGATGGACGGCTCGCGTATCGTCATGACGCTGGGCCGTGAGGTCTCCACGAAAGGTTCGACCTTTACCATCCGGCGTTTCCGTGACGAACCGTTCACGCCGGTGGACCTGCTAGAGTTCAAGACCTTCTCCTCGATGCAGATTGCCTTCTTCTGGCTCGCGATGCAATACGGCATGTCGATGCTGTTTGTCGGTGGTACTGCTTCCGGCAAGACCACTTCGCTCAACGCATGCTCGCTCTTCCTGCCGTGGCAGCACAAGATTGTGAGTATTGAGGAAACGCGTGAGCTGAACCTGCCGCATCCCAACTGGATTCCCGGCTGTACCCGCGAGGGTTTCGGTGGTGAATCCGCCATGGCGGGCGTCAAGGCGGCGGGAGTGGTCGACATGTACGACCTGCTGCGAGCAGCGCTGCGTGAGCGGCCGGAATACATCATTGTGGGAGAAATTCGTGGCGCAGAGGCTTATGTGCTGTTCCAGGCCATGGCGACGGGGCACACTACCTATTCCACCTTCCACGCCGATTCAATCCAGAGTCTGGTGCACCGGCTTGAGAACAAGCCGATTGAGATTCCGCGCGTGCTGATTCCATCGCTTGACGCGATTTCAATCCAGATTCAGACCCGCGTTGGTGGGAAGCGCGTGCGGCGCAACAAGAACATCGTCGAGATTATCGGTATTGATCCCCATTCGCACGAGTTGCTGACCAACGAGGCTTTCCGCTGGGACAACGCCACCGACGAGTTCGTCTTCACCGGCAAGTCCTACGTGCTTGAGAAAATCATGATGAAAGCTAACCTGAACCGCGTTGAAATCATGGATGAAATCAAGCGGCGGCAGCTGGTCATTGAGTGGTGCCTCAAGAAGAGTATCCGGGACTATCGCGACTTTGCCCGTGTAGTGGCCGAGTATTACGTACACCCCGAGGACGTGATGCGCCAGGTTTACGCTGACCTGCAGGTGGGCGGCCGCAAACGTCGCCGCAAGATGAAGGACCGTGACCTTGACTTGAGTGGTGCTGGCGCGGCCGAGGAGGGTGTCGATATCACCGAGTTCCCGGCCAAGGTGCAGCAGAAGTTCCAGAAGCGATTAGCCAAGGAAGAAGCGGCTCGTGCGAAGGCCGATGCCCGGGCGGCCGCAACTGACGATGAAGGCAAGCGCGCCAAGCTTGAGGCAAAGGAGGCGACCCGACGCGCCAAGTCGGACGCCTATCTCGAGCGTGATATGCTGAAGGCACAGGCCCGCTACGCCCCGCTGCGACAGCTGACGCCTGCCGCGGCGCAGCTCGGGCTTGGAGATGTTTCCAGCCTGTCCGTGCGCGAAGCGGGCCGGCTACTGAAGTCGTGTAACCGTGAGCTATCTGCCCGTGTCGGGGCCGAGGCGCGGCAGGTCAAGCTCGCCTCCAGCCCGGACAAGCAGGCGAGCGCAGCAGCCAAGGAAGAGGCCCGGCAGGCCAAGGCTACGACCAAGCTGCAGGCTGAACTGGCGAAGCGTGTTGAGCGCTCGGCCAATCCGCGCTGGTGGCACCGGTGGTTCTAAGCGGTCTGCAGTCGCTCAGCCTGCTCCTTTTCGGCTGGCTGGGTCGCTTGCTGACCAAGGATTCCTACAAGCTCAAGCAACAGCTCGTGAAGGCACGCATTCCGCTGCTGCCCGAAGGCTATGTTGCCCACGCCGCGATGCAGGTTCTAGTTACATTTATCGCCGGACTGGTACTGGTGTTTGCGTTCATTGCCGTCGGCGTGCCATTCCTGGCGCAGATGACCGGCCCGAACGGTGAGCCGATTATCGTCTCGGAATTTATACAGGCCGTTCTGGCGCTGGTGCTGGTTATCGTGCTGCCGCTGCTGATAGCGATGGTGAACTGGCTCGAGCCCGGGCTGAGAGTCGGCTCGCGCGCTACGGATATGGACCGCAAGCTGCCCTTCGCCGCCAGCTACACGGCAGCGATGGCGGCGGCTAACGCAACGCCGGCGATGATTTTCAAGTCGCTCGCCCGTAACGAGGATATCTATGGCGAGATTTCGCGCGACGCCGCCTGGATTTACCACTCCATCGAATTCATGGGCCGTGACCTGGTGACGACACTCAAGGAGGGCGTCGAACGGTCGCCCTCGGAACGGTTTGCCGAGTTCCTGCAGGGAATTGTTGGCACGCTTACCTCGGGCGGTAACCTGAAGCTCTACTTCCTGAACCGGGCAGAATACTACGCTCAGGCCAACCGGGTGCATGTGAAGAGCGTCATCCAGCAGATGGCACTCTTTGCGGAAGCGTATGTGGTGATGGCGGTGGCACTGCCAATTTTCGCGATGATTATGGCCGTGATTACTTTCTGGGTTTCCGGGTCCGGGATGAAACTGGAGGAAGAGCACCTCTACATAATGGTCTTCCTGATGTTCCCGATAATCCAGATTTTCTTCGCCTATATTTTCCTCTCACTGAGCAATGAGGTCGCAATCGATTAATGGCTGGTAATCTCGAGAAACGGGTCTACCGCGATGAGCGGACCGGCAAGAAGCGGCGCTGGATGACCTACCGCCTGGCGCAAAAGTGGCTCGAGGTGAAGGGGGGCAAGACTGACATTACGGCCTATGTCGTTGTCTTCCTCTCGCTGATGATGGGTGGCGCGCTCATCGCGCTGGGGCAGTTGAACCACCAGGCCGACCTGACAACGCACGTCACCGATTTCGACGGTGACTCGCAGTTCGACAATCCGGAGGCCATGAACGATGGCCCCTTCACGATTACGCCCAATATGTATGGCCTCCCTTCGATTGCCAAGAACGAGAGCCGTGACGCTGACCCTCTGATTAGCGGTATCGATGAGGATGTAGAAGCCATAACCTGGTATCGACACTATCCTGAAATTTCGACCCTTGACTACTACGTTTTCGCACTGATTGCGCTAATGCTGCCTTATGGCATATGGGGCTGGCGTGAAGACAAGCTTCGGGCGCGGGTCGAGGAGAAATTCCCCGACTTCCTGCGCGATCTGGCTGAGTACTGGAAGGGTGGTCTCAGCATGACCGTTGCTATCCAGACGCTGGCGCGGGGAGAGTATGGAAACCTCAACGACGAAGTGCACAAGATGTCGACTCAGATTTCATGGGGAATTTCTTTCGGTGAGGTGCTGGGGATGTTCACCGAGCGAGTCCGATCACCAATCGTGACTCGGGCGGTCCGCATGGTTGATGAGGCCAACCGTGCGGGAGGCCGCATTTCGGACATCCTGCTCGCCGCCTCGTATGATGCCAAGGAAATCAAGGCGCTCGAGACTGAGCGAGCGCAGGAAGTTACCAGCTATATCATGGTGGTTTACACTTCGTTTCTGGTCTACCTGATTATTATCCTTGTCCTGGCCAACACTTTCGTCCCGGCGATTGCCGATTCCGCCTCTGCCACCGGCGCAGAAGGTTCGATGTCTATCGGTAACCTACAGGTGCGCAACCTGAACGAAGTCTGGATTTCGACAATCTTCCTCTACAGCATAATTGTCCAGAGCATTGGCAACGGCATGGCGGCCGGTTTCATGTCCACTGGCAGGCTCTACTCGGCGTTCAACCGTTCCTCGATGTTGCTCTTCATCGGCTGGCTGATCTTCGAAATGATGGGAATCGCTACTTCGGTCATCAGTCCAGGTACTGTCGCCTGAAATGAAGTTGCCCGGCCGCGCGGCGCAGATGCACGTGCTGGAGGTCCTGCTGGTCGCGACGCTCTTCACCTCGGCGGTCAACGTCGCGGTTATCAGCTTGCCAGCCAGCGATGCGACCCGGGTTGGCGACGACAACTTGCACCATCAGGGGATGCAGCTGTTGCAGGTGCTTGATGAGTGGCAGACTGGCGCAGGCGAATCGACGCTCGCGACCTGGCTCAGCGAGGATAACAGCAGCGCGTTGCAGTTGTACCTGGACGGTGGGCTGCCGGCGGCGGCGAGCTATCGCCTGACGGGGACGCATGGTGGGAGCAGTGAGGCGCTGGTCGAGCGCGGCACGCCAGAAGGGACAGTGAGCATCGCCTTCCGGCTGGTCTGGGCCGGTTCCGAACTGTGGGAGCTTGAACTGAGCCTCTGGTATGGCCCGCGGGGGACAGCATGAACAACCGCGGCCAGATGCTGATGATAGCTGGCCTGCTGATGACGCTGACGTTGCTCACTATCTCGATTTCGGTTTCCCACTCGGCCAATCTGGGCCGGTACCAGGGCGAGCGGCACGACCCGGCACCGCTACTGACAATGCTCGACGCACACCTGCCGCCGGCGCTGGACGCCGAGCTGGATGGCGGCGCGACTGCCGAGGCGGCATTCGCTACAGCATCAGGGGAGTTCGAGAACAGTTTTGCGGCACACGGCTATGCGCTGGTGCTGAAGCTGGATTCAAGCAGCACCGACGGTAGCTCGACCACCTTCAGCTACACAGTCCTGCTAAGCGATGGCCTGCTGGACCTCAAACTGACCCGGACAGTAACGGTCTAGTCGCTGGAGAAAAAGCCGCGGATAACGCCGCCCAGCGAGAGCAGCGCCGCTAGGAATATGCCACCCGTAATCAGCAGGTAGCCCAGCATGAGTTGCCCCTGCTGTGCATCCATGTCGGCAGCTACCAGTCCTTCGCCCATCGCCTGCAGGCTGGTGAATCCGAAATAGAAGCCAACCACTACCAGCAAGCCAGAAACAGCGGCAAGGATAACGCCTACATTAGGCCCGTCGCTCTCAGCCGTAGGCGCCGGGGCGGTAAATTCAGGGTATTCTCTATCCTCTTCGGACATGCCCCCGAGGGGCTCTGGCTAGTTATAAACTTATGCTGTATACTCGAGCGCTGCGCGCACCAGTCCCAGATGCAGCGGCGAAGGCGCGTCGGGACGCGACTTGAACTCAGGGTGGAACTGCGATGCCAGGAAGTAGGGATGCCCCTGCAATTCCAGCACTTCCATGCGGCGGCCCGAGGTGTCGCGACCTGTGAATCGCATTCCTGCCGCCTCGATGCGCTCGATGTAGTCTGGATTGATTTCGAAGCGATGGCGATGCCGCTCCTGGATTGAGTCGCTGCCGTAAAGCTCGCTCGCGACGCCTTTGTCGAGCGCCACATCGTGGTCTCCCAGCCGCATCGTGGCGCCCATCTCGGTCACCTCGTGTTGCTCGGGAAGCAGGTCCACGACATGGTGGGCCGAATCCGGGTCAAGCTCGCTGGAATTTGCCTTTTCAAGGTCGAGGACGTGGCGGCAGAATTCGATGACTGCCAGCTGGAAACCGAAGCAGACACCGAGGTAGGGCACGCCGTTCTCACGCGCCCATTGCGCCGCCATGATTTTGCCTTCGGCACCGCGGTTGCCGAAGCCACCCGGCACGACGACGCCGTTGACGCCCTCCAGTGCCGCGGCGTTCCCGGCTTCTTCGAGGTCGGGCGCCTCGAGCCAGCGGATGCGGACGCGGCAATCCTCCAGCGCACCGGCGTAGCGCAGCGTTTCCTCATGCGAAATGTAGGAGTCCTTCAGGTCGGTATACTTGCCAATCAGTGCGATTTCCACTTCGCGCGTGCCGTTGCTGACGCGTTCGGCGAAGTCCTGCCACTGCGTCATGTCGGGCTCGCGGCGCTTCAGCCCCAGCCGTTCCTCAATGAGCTGCGGAACCTGCTGGTCGACGAAGTGCATCGGGACATGGTAGATTGACTCAGCGTCGGGTGCCGAAACCACGTTCTCGGGAGGAATGTCGGCGAAAAAGGCAATCTTGGCCGCGATATCCGGCTCGAGCGGGTCGGTCGAGCGGCCGACAATAACGTCAGGCCGGATGCCGAGCCCCTGCAGTTCCTTGACCGAGTGCTGTGTCGGCTTGGTCTTTTGCTCGCCAACAGCGCCAATCACCGGTACCAGTGTAGTGTGGATGAACATCACGTTCTCGTGCCCCTCTTCGCGGTGGAGCTGCCGCACCGCCTCCATGAACGGCATCGATTCGATGTCGCCCACCGTTCCCCCAAGCTCAACGAGGCAGATATCGGCCGAGGCGCTCTCGGCAGCGCCGCGCATCGAATCGACGATTTCGTGTACGACGTGCGGGATAATCTGGACGGTCTGCCCCAGATAGTCGCCGCGACGCTCCTTTTCGATTACGGAGCGGAACACCTTTCCGGTCGTGATATTGTGCGCTGCGGTGAGGTTGCAGTTGAGGAATCGCTCATAGTTGCCGAGGTCGAGGTCGACCTCGGAACCATCGGTCATGACGAATACTTCGCCATGTTCGTAAGGATTCATGGTCCCCGCGTCGCAGTTCAGGTAGGGGTCCATCTTGACCGCGGTAACACGGTACCCGGCACGCTGTAGCAGCACGCCAATCGAGGAAGAGGTTACGCCCTTTCCCAGTCCGGAAAGGACACCGCCAGTCACAATGATATACTTCATGACTCAACGGGCCACGCGATTGGCGCCCCCGGTTTAAGGCCGACGGCGTAGTTTTACCCCTCCACCGCTGCGGGCGCGTGGAACTGCACCGCCACTCAGAGCACCTGTTCTGGTTCGACCTTCAGCCGAATGGCGTTCCCGGCTTCATCACTATTTATATATGGCTCGACGAGAAAAATGCTATAATCGAGACCGGCCCCGCCTGCGCACTGGAGCGCCTCATGGAGGGCATTGCAGCTACTGGCCTCACGCCGGAAGATGTTGACTGGGTGCTGCCGACGCATATCCACCTCGACCACTTCGGCGCCGGTGGCCACCTGCTGCGCGAGCTGCCGAACGCGCGTGCGCTAGTTCACCCGAAGGCGCAGAAGCACGTAATCGACCCGCAGCGGCTCTGGGAGGGCAGCCGCGTTTTCCTGGGGGAGATTGCAGAACTGTACGGTGAGCCGCTCCCTGTCCCGCGGGACAGTGTCGCCGCCGTCGAGGACGGCGACGTCGTTGACCTCGGCGCGACGCAGCTCAGGGCATTGCACACGCCGGGCCACGCACCGCACCATGTCGCGTGGGTCGCCGACCGCGAGGTTTTCGTCGGCGATGCGCTGGGGCTCTGGTATCCCGAACTGGACTGCGCGTTCCCGGTCACGCCGCCGCGCTACGACCATGCGCTGGCGCTCAAGTCGCTCGACGCACTGGCGGCGCTCGACGCGGAATGGCTGCACTACACCCACTTCGGCCCGCGCCCTGCCGCTGGCGGCGCGGCTATCGCGCAAGTACGCGACGAATTCGAGACATGGATGGCGCTCGTCGCCGACGGCGTATCCGCTGGCGAGGATGCCGTTGCGACGACAGCGCGGCTACTGGCGGCGCGGCCCCGGCTGGCGCAAACCGAGCTGGCAATGGGGCCGCACCAGACCGGCACCCATCTGGGGTCGGTGCGCGGCATGCGCGGGTGGTTCGATGCGCAGTCATGAAATTGAGGTAATTCCGGCGCCGTTCCCGCACGCGGTCGTCCACGACTTCCTCGACCTCGACGCCGTTGCGGGGGAGCTGGAGTGGCTCACTGAGCAAGTTTTTGAACCGGGCGAGGCCGATTTGTTCAGCTACTCCTCGACGCGCGAACTGGGCGCAGCCCCGCAACTGGAGGGGCTGCGCAGCACACTGGGCGACCCCGCCTGGCGCGCCCGGGTCGCGACGGCGTTCTCCACGCCCCCGCTGCGTAGCCTCGACCTCGCCGCCTACGTCTACGCGCAGGGCGACTTCCTGCTGCCGCACGACGACCGCGTCGAGGGGCGGCAGGTCGCCTGGTCGCTGCACCTGACGCGCGGGCTGCGCGAGCAGGACGGCGGCGCGCTCGAGCTGTTTGACGCGGCCGGCGACATCGCCGGCCGCGCCGTGAAGCGTATTGTCCCCGAGTTCAATTCGCTGGTGCTGTTCCGCGTCTCACCGCGTTCGTGGCACCAAGTTGCAGAGGTCGTTGGCGAGGTGCAGCGGTTGACGGTGACGGGGTGGTACCATGGCTGAAGCCCCCATCGCCTCCGCGTGGTGCGACTCCGAGGCGCTCGCTGCGGTCAGCGAGCAGCTGGCGCGCGAGCGCGTCGTGCAGCTCTCCGGCTTCCTCACCGAACTCCCGGAGCTGCCGCCCGCCGGAAAACTCACGCGCGAGGAGTGGCCCGGTTTCGCGGTCCGCGCGACCGGGCCGCCGCAGCTGGCCGATTTCTGGCGCTCGCCGCCGCTGGCGGAATGGCTGGCGCAGGCGACCGGCGCGCGCTGGGCGTTGGGCGACTGCCGCCACGAGTGCTACGGTCCGGGCGACTACTCGCTGCTGCACGACGCGGAGGGGGAGGGCGAGCGGCTACTGCTCGCCCTCGATCTGACGCGCCAGCCGCAAGCGGTCCACGGTGGCTTCCACATCTTCAGCTTCGCTGACGGGGCGCAGGCAATTTGCGAGCGCGAGACCGGTGCGCTGTTGCTGGCGCGGCTCGGCGCGGGCGACCTGCACTGCGTGCGGTACGTCAGCCAGCTCTCGCAGGGAGCGGTACGATTAGAGTGTGCACACTTCGAGCTGAGCTGAAGTTGTAAAAATGGGGTCTGCCGGGCGGCGCTACTAGCACAGCTAGCGCCGCTTGCGGCAGGGGTGGGGCGGCTGTGGGCCGCCCCTGTTTGGCTGTTCAGCCCGTCAGGTCTATGACAGCGGGGTGTCGTAGCCGATGGTGTCGCCGGTGGGCTCGAACTTGAGACGGAACTTGTAGTCGTCTACCGAGTTCGTGTTCTCGAGGTCTGAGCCGGATTCACCGGGGTGGACCTCGAACTTGTCGCCCGGGCTCAGCTTACCATCGAAGTCGTTGTCGACGAAGATGACGCCCTTGCCCTCACCGGCATAATAGCCGTAGACTGCCGATACCAGGCCATCACTGACAGTGTTGCCCTGGATGTCCAGCAGGTACCAGTGGACCGAGTTCACCGAGACTTGCGGGTTCAGCTTGATCATTTCTACGATCCAGACGTTCCCTGAGGTCTTGGTTGCCATGGTGCTGCCGGTCGGCGCGTTCTTAGTGGTGCCACCCAGGAAGCTGGAGGCCCACACATACAGCACAGCGGCTAGCACGACCGTAATTGCGACCATCAGGATGACCGCAATCACAGGTGAAACCGCCTGCTCATCGTTCACAATTCTGCGTTTCATGGTTATGTCCTCTGCCCGTAGGCAGGTATCAGGGACGTTTGTCGCCCGATATATACGTTGCGCCCGCGTCTCCGACGATAGCCGCTTCAGCCGCGCCGCAGCACGAATGCCGCAGCCAGTGCCAGGATCCCAGTCAGCGCGACGCCGCCCCATGCCAGTTGCAGCGCCCAAACGGGCGTCGCTTCCTCATCCTCGGCGTGGATTGGCGGCGGCCGCACGACCGTTTCGTAGCTGGCCCAGGTCGAGTCATCCTCGCCGGCGAAAGTGACGCTGAATTCCGCCTCGCCCTTGCCCAGTTCGTGTACGTCGGCGGGCGCCTGCCAGAAGAAGCTCCAGCCGTCGTCCGCGCCGAATTGCAGGTCGTGTGCCTCGCCTTCGCCGAACTCATCCGCGGCGGAGAGCGAGCCGTTAGTGGTCGTGATTGTGACCCCCGTCACCGCGTCGGGGTCGCTCACCGTCAGCGTGACCTCGTAGGTCGCGCCGAGGGCGTAGTCGAGCGGCAGTCCGTCGACGCGGTAGGTTGCCTCGCCGTGGGCCGCCGTGGCGACGAGTAACAGCACCAGCGTGCCGTAGAGAATTCGCATCATCCGTCGATTTAGTTCCCCTATTTAATGTTCAGCGGGCGAGCCCGCGCTGCTCTAGCCCCGTCAGCAGCAGCCGTACCTCGGCTTCGCGCAGCCCCAGCGCGGCGGCAGCGCCCTCGATGGTGTAGCTCGGGTTCTGGAGCATGTGGTGCAGCATCCGCCGCTCGTCGTAGCTGCAGTCCGCCTTGCGGCTGCAGCGCCCCACTTCGCGGTTCAACTCGCTGATTAGCGCCAGCAGCTGCTGCCGCTCCTGCTCGTGGGCATGCAGCGAGTGGCGCAAATCCTCGCCGACGCGCGCCAGCAGGTCCATGCGGGCGCTCGGCTCCATATTGCGCGCCTCGGAGATAGCGCTGCGGATGCGCAGCTGCTCGGCGCTCAGTTTGGCATCCTCGGCCATCGGTGCCGCCTGCTCACGGAAAGTCGTCGGCCCAACGTCGATATGCAGCGAGACCGAGCGCGAAGCGCGGTAGACGCGCCGGTTGGGCCCCCTGTCGCTCGGTTCGTCGCGCGAAGCGACCATGCCGTGCTCCTCGAGGATGCGCAGGTGCTTGACCACCGCCTGCTGGCTGACGTCAATTTCGCGCGACAGCTGCAGCGGGTAGAGCCGCTCGCGGGAGAGCAGCTTCAGGATGCGCCGCCGCGTCGGGTTTTCGAGTAGGTAGAACAGGTCATCGATTTCTTCCAGCGACATATCAACCTCCGGTTGTCTACCGTATGTTGTAATGCGCTTTATAAGATTGCGTCAGCGCTTCAGGAAGGGGGTGGCCCGACCTGCCCGCAGCCGGGGCAGTGTAGCGTCTCCCCCTCGTCGGGGGCGAAGACGGTTCCGCATCCGTCGCACGCCAGTTCTGCCCCGGCGGCGGTGAAAGGCGACGCGACACTCGTCAGCACCGGCGCGATGGCCACGGGCGGCGGCCGGGTGAACCACCAGGCCGCCGCTCCACCGCCCAGCACCAGCGCCGCGCCCGCCAGCAGCGTCATCAGCGGCAGCCCCGCTTCATCGTCGCCGTCCGTCAGTGGCTGCACCGCTGGTGTCAGATCGACCGTCGCCTCGACCGCTGGCGAGAGCTGCCCCCTGCGGTCGACCGCTATGACACGGTAAATCCAGAGCTGTTCGCCCGGCGGCTGGTCGACGTACGTCAGGTACCCCTCGCTGTGGGCGAGTGTCGTGAGCAGGTCGCCGGTAGCGTTGGGCGAATCCTTGCGGATGATGCGATACTCGACCACGTCGTCCGAGGCTGAATAGAGGAACCGCAGCTGCGCCGTCGTCCCCCCGACCGCCAGCGTCAGCTCGAAGCTGCGCGGGGCGGAGGGCGGGGTGCGGTCAACCAGCGTCGCGGCGTCGTAGCCGCTCCAGGCGATGGTAATAGACTCCCCCTCGGTCGGCAGGTAGCCGCTCGCGCCGTTCCCGAATTGGATGGTGGCGGTCGCCGTGTCGTAGTAGAATTGGTTGCTGAGAACCATCCCCGGCGCGTTGCTGCGCGCCAGTTCCGTCAGGCCAGCGTGCACGGTGAGTTGCAGGTCGCCCTGCTGGATGATAGCGGGGAGCAGCAGTGGGAACGACTGGCCCGGGTTTCCGTCGCCGCTGTAAGTTGCGCTGAGGGAGTCGCGGTCGGCGACGTTGCCCGCCGCGTCGACCGGCGTGTAGCGGAAGTAGTAGGCGTAGCCGTCGACGACGTCGAAGTCGTGCGACTGCGTTGCGTTCCAGCTGCCGAGCTCCTGCCACGCCCAGATGGCGGTCAGCAGCTGTTCCTCGGCAATCCGCGCGTAGCTCAGGTTGTAGCTGCTGGCGTTGTCCTGCGATGGCAGCAACGTCACCGCCAGCGCGCCGGTCAGCGGCTCCAGCGACGCGAGCCTCCCCGTCGGGGCTGCGGTGTCGATGACCATGCTGATTTGGGGCGTGTCGGGCACGTCGCGGTTGCCCGCGTCATCGCTCGCGATGACGCGGAAGGCGTGGCTACCGTCGGCCGTGACGTAGTAGTCGTAGCGCGTCGCGAGCGAGTCGGCCAGCAGCGTTTCCCACGCGCCGCCGTCAAACGAATGTTGCAGGTCGTAGCCAGCAAGGTCGCTGGTGCTGCTCTCCCAGCTCAGCTCGAGATAGTCGGTGCTGAGCAGCGCGCCGGCCGGGTCGCTAGAAACGGCGACCGTCGGCGGGGTCGTGTCGACCAGCGTCTCGGTGTCATTGCGTCCCGTCTTGTCCTCCAGCAGCCCGTCGTCGTCGAGGCCGGTTGCCCGGAACTGGAAGCTGCGGCCGTCCTCACCCAGCGAGAAGGTTCCGCTCCCGCTGCCGAGCGGATTGTCCTCGTCCTCGGCCGTGAAGACCTGCCACACCTGCCACTCCTCCCAGCCGCCGCTGCCGTTGTCGCGCCGGTATTCGACGGTTACCACCAAGGTGTCGTTGCCGAGCACCTCATCGAGGCGATACCATTCGGCTACTTCCCACCCTACCTGGAACGAGGTCGAGTTGACGAGTGGATCTGTTATAGCCTCCGTAACAGGACGCAGTGTGTCAGGCACGATATAGAGCCTTGCAGTCAGCTCAATCCATTTAGTGAGTTGTTCGGTCGAGTTGCGCGAAATTACAGTAACATTGAAACCGCCACGCGCGTCTTCCTCGATAAGGTCGCGCATGGTGACATTAATGTAACCTATTGCCCCCTCTCCAACAACGCTGTGCATTTCAGTGGTGGTGTAGTTAAGAATTGTGAAGTTGTAGGTGTCGTTTAGTGTGACTACCATCTCATAGGTATCTCCGATGTTTCCCAGATTGGTAATCCAGACTTGAAAGGTGTAGTTAGTGTCGTCCGGAATCTGCTTGTTGCTAATGGGAGCCGAGAGCGAGAAATTATAGGTCGGCAGTACCTCCATTTCCAGTTCCAGTGGTAGCGGAACGAAATCCCAGGCTGCGGATTGGGAGAAAACAGCCACCACTTCCTCATCAAACCACTGGGTGTTTCCAGTTTCCCGGACTACTGACGCCAGGATATTTTCGCCCTCCTGCAGGAGTTCGGGTCCAAACAGGGTTTCATCGTTCCAGTAATTCGCGGTGTGTCCCTGACCCTGCCGCATGTCATTGAACACTATCTGGCTGTTCAGGTAGTAGGTCCCGTAGTTGTTTGCCGCAGTATTCAGGCTCAGGCTGCCCCCTTCGTAAGCCGAGATATTATCGATAGTGAATATATGGCGGAAGTAGGCGTAACTGTTGCCTTGCCAGACCGTGTTGTTGTCTACATTGCCTATGTCGGTATCTCCGAAGGGTGCCGGGTCAAGGGTCCAGTTGTCATCATAGTCGAAGTCCAGTTCGGTCCAGCTGATATCGCATTCATAATCTGGGTCGTCGGGTTCATCATTGTCCGTGCAATAGTAGAGTCGCGTGTTACTGCTATTGGAATGGGCCCACCACCATTCTGTCTCGTTATCCCGGCCACTCAGGACTACGCTCTCCCTGAATTCACTATAGTACTGAGACCTGGCACTCATGAACACGGAGTAATTCCCAGCCAACGTCTCTCTGTCCGGAACTATTTCAAGAGTCGCATTCCCGCCCTCTCCGGGTTGCAGGTGAAGTACGCTGGGCGTAAGGGTCCAATCCCAATTGTAGAAAATACCTGAGGCTGAGAGGGTGAAATTGTCTTCCACGTCGCCTTCGTTAGTGACAGTTAGATTGTACCTGAAAATCTCTGTAACATTTCCTACAACATGGTTTGATTCCACAGTAAGATTGTACGCATAGAACCCAATATGTATTGTGCGATTCAGGGTATTGTTGTTCTCATCGCTTTCCCCAACATCTTGCCCAGCATCAGCAAAAGCCATGAGATTAAAGTCTCCGAGCGCCTCCGGAGTCCAGTAGAACACACTTTCAGCCGTAGCATTAGGTGCCAGTTCAGTTATGGTAGTATTCCCCAGCTCCTCACCCTCGATTTCCAGCGTGACACTGAAGTTCTCAGCGGTTTCGTTTCCCACGTTGGAAGTAATCACCCTCAGCCACAGGTCATCACCGAGGATAATCGGTTTTTCCCTCCAGGACTGGACGTTGACCACGAGTTCGACATCAAGCCACTGATCAGGGTCCCCACCCCAAGTACTATCTCTCCCTAGTATGGCAAGTACGTTGTCACCTTCGACTAGCCAATCTTGATTAGGCCCTGACTGGGAGCCTCCGTCATAGGTCAGTTCATTGTTCCAGTATGCAGCGTCGCCTTGATAACAATTGTTGTTGTTTTGGTAAGAATAGCAGTCTCGAATAAGGTTCCCGTTCAGGTAGGCGACATAGTAGTTATTGTAGGCCAGGTTCAGGGTTGCACTGATTGCATCATACTCATCATTGTAAGTAAAGTGATGGCGAATTATGACGTGGTCATTCAGATCATCCTCTGTTTGCCACATCGTGCCCGGACTGGCGCCGGCCTGATCATTATTGCCGAATGGTGCGGCTCCTGAATCCCAGATTGCGTCGTCAAAATTCTTCGCATACCAGTTCTCGGGGATACACCGCTGCTCACCACAGTTATCATCATCATCGTCGTAAAAATTGTATTTGTATACAGTGCCAGCATCCCGCCCGCTCTGGACGATGGTAACGGGATCTCCCGTCTCAAAGTCGTTCGTGTAGTCCAGGGAAGTAATTGTCAGGTCCACCCCCTCGCCCGTTACGGTCGTGGCCGCCAGTGAAAACAGGATTACAGACGCAAGTACGGCGAGTGCATTTCTGAGATGTTGGCGCATGATAATCCTCTTCCCGGGGAGCGCGGTAGGGCGCATGGGGATATAAGCAAGTTCTATCCCGCCGGTTTTGCCGGCGCAGCATCCTGATATCACCCCCTCGCCTGCGGGGCCGGTGAAGCCGCTCCACATCCTGATGCTGACGATGTTCATCGACCTTGCGGGGTTCGCGATGTTCATCCCGTTGCTGAATTACATCGTGGCCGAACTGGGCGGTACAATCCTCACCGTCGGCCTGCTGATTACCGCCTTCTCGCTGGCGCAGTTCGTCTGCCTTCCGGCGTGGGGGCGGCTGAGCGACCGTATCGGCCGCCGGCCGGTCATCATGCTCGGCCTCGGTGGTGCGGCGGTCGCCTACGCGGTGTTCGGGCTGGCCGACCCGGCGCTGGGATTGAGCGACGACAACCGCCTCCTGCTGGGGGTGCTGTTCCTGTCGCGCATCATGCTGGGGGTGATGAGCGCCAACTACGCCGCCGCGTACGCCTACGTGGCGGACGTGACGCCGCCCGAGGAGCGCGCGCAGGGGATGGGGATGCTCGGCGTCGCCTTCGGGCTGGGTTTTGTCTGCGGGCCGGCGCTGGGCGGGCTGCTGGGGCAGTGGGGCTTCTGGCTGCCGGCGTTTTTCGGGTCGGGGCTGGCGCTGCTGAACCTCTTCTGCGCCTGGCGCTGGCTGCCCGAGTCGCTCCCGTCAGACCACATGGTGCGGCCGCGCGTCTCGCCGGGGGAAGCGCTGCGCGAGACGCTCGCCTACCTGCGCCAGCCGCGGCTGGGACTGCTGCTGGTTATCTTCACGCTCTACCTGCTGGCGTTCTCAATCATCTTCGGCACCTTCGTCGAGTTCTCGAAGGAGCGCATCGGGCTGCCGGTGCGGCTATCCGGGGTATTGTTCGCCTACATGGGCGGCGTCAGCATCGTGACGCAGGGCGGCCTCGTCGGCCCCGCGGTGCGCCGCTGCGGCGAAGCATGGACCTCGCGCGCGGGGGCGTTGTTGATGCTGCTCGGTATGGGCTATATTCCCTACACGACGACGCTCGAAGGCGTTGCGCTGGCAACGACGATTTTCTCGCTCGGCAGTGGCTTCATCCAGCCGACGCTCAACGCGCTGATTTCGCGCGCGGTGGGGCCGCAGGAGCAGGGGACAGTGCTGGGACTGAGCCAGTCGCTGGGCGCACTGTCGCGTGCCATCGGGCCGCTGCTCGGCACCAGCCTCTGGACGCTGCTCGGCTACGCGGCGCCGTTCCGCCTCGCGTCGCTCACTTTCACGCTGGTGCTGGTGCTGATGCTGCAGGTGGGACAGTCGCGCCGCGCCGTGGTGCAGCAGAGCGCGCTGCTCTTCGCCGGCTTCAGCCTCGCGCTCTGGGCCATCTCGCCCTCACCAGGACTGGACCGGCTGGCGCTGGTCGCGGCCGCGGCGGCGTTGCTGGGCGCGCTACTAACGCGGAAGCAATAATTCCAGCAAACCGTCGAGTGACTCGTCGGGCAGGTGGTGCGTCGCCGCCGCGATGACCTGCTCGTCGTCGGTGTTGACTGCGACGCTGGTCCCCGCGAGTGCGAACAGGTCCAGGTCAACCACCGTGTCGCCGACCGCCGCTACCTCGTCGCGCGCGGCGTGATGGCGCGCCATCACGCCGCGCATCACCGGCGCCTTGGCGTGGCCGCTGACGCGAATATCGCCCTGCAGCCCCGCGGGCGAGTCAAACAGCGGGTTGGCGTGCGCTTCCGCCATGCCCCACTCCGCCGCCAGCTTTTGGGCGAGATAATCGATGCCGCCCGAGATAATCGCAGTCGCGATTCCCGTCGTGTGCAGGCCGGCGACCGCCTCGGCAGCGCCCGGCAGCAGTTCGGCGCGGTCGAGCGCGGCGTTGACCGTCGCCGCATCAACCGGGCCGCCGTTGGCGGCGGCCCAGAGCGCAAGGTCGGTGGCGACGAACTCGGTGTCGCTCACCTCGTGCCGCAGGTAGCGCGCGAGCATCTCGGAATTGTCGGTGCCGAAATGGTCGTGCAGCAGCCCCCACGACGACTTGGGGCGCAGCAGCGTTCCGTCCATGTCGAAGACGACGAGCTTCAGCGCCATGGCTACCCGAAGCTGGAGCTGAAGCGGTCGCCCTGCCCCGACTCGCGCTCGAACATCTGCTTCATCTGCTCGCGCGAGACCGAGTGCGCCTTCTCGGCCATCTCGAACGACTCCTTGGCGCCTTTCTCGTCCATCTCGATGCGGAAGCTCAGGCCGGAGAAGACCAGCGCCTCCTTGCCTTCGCCGGGGAAAACCGCCAGCACCCCCACCTCGGGGTTCGACTGGAACTTCACTTTCTCGAAGACCTGCGTCTCGCCGTCGCCCGGCAGGAACACGGTAATCCTCTTCGCCCTGAACACGGAGCGCGGCAGCCTCCATGCTAAATTAGGGTTTGCGCCTCGCCCCTCATGCGAGCCGGCCTCTGCGCCGAGTGTGGCGCGCCCGCCCTCACCGCTTGCCGCGGCTGTTCAGCGATGCTTTGCCGTGATTGCCGCAGCGCCCACAGCTGTAGCGCGAAGCTGGGCTGAACCGCGAATCCCCGTCAGGCGACCCGCCGCCCCTGATGGATAGCCGCATCTTTTAGCGCTGCGCGCTTGCGCGGGCGATGGAGCGGCTCAAGCTGGGCGACTGCGCGCTCGCCATCTTCCCGACCGTCAAGGGGCTCGCGAGCGAGCTGCCGGAGCTGGAGGCGGCGTGGGCCTCTGCGAAGCCAGAGGCGCTGGCGCTGGCCGTCAGCCCCGGCGAAGTGGCGGGGCTGCGCGAGTGGGACGGCGAGCCGTTCGACATCTCGGGCTGGGAGGAATTATATGGCTTGGCGCTGCGCCAGGTGGCGGGCGCCGCCGGCGTGCGCCTTCCGCCGCCCGCCCTCCGCCGCGCACTATCGCTGGCCGATGACGCCGGCGTCCCCGTGGAGCCACTCGACCTGCCCGAGGAGGAGTTCACAGCGCTGTTCACGGAATCGGTCTCGACCTGGCAGTGGTTCCGCTGCGACCGGCTCGAGAAGCGGCTCCGCAAACGCGGCTTCGAAGCCGGGACGCCGCAGGAACTCGCGCTCGAAATGGACCGCCACCTGTGCGGCCTCAGCGGCTACGCCGCCGTCGAGCGCGGCCGCGAGACGGAGATGGCGCAACGACTGCGCGAGGCGTGCGCGGAGCGGCAGCGCGTGCTGGCGGTCATTGAGCTGCCGCGCGTCGCGGGGGTCGTGGCGCGCCTCCCCCAAGCCTAAAGCACCCCCCATAATCCGCGCCCGGGCCCGTGAGGTAGTCCGGAATCCTGCTGGGCTTCGGACCCAGATACGGGGGTTCAAATCCCCCCGGGCCCGCCAGCGACTATAGAAGTTTAATTTTCTGCGCGGCCGAACTCCGGCTCGCGCTTCTCGAGGAAGGCGGTGATGCCCTCGACCGCGTCGCCTTCGTTGCCTGAATCGCGGTTGCGCTCGCTCTCCAGCTCGAGCTGCTCCTCGGCGGTGAGGTTGTCGGCCGCCGCCAGCAGCCGCTTGGTTTCGCCCATCGCCTGCGTCGGCCCGGCGGCGAGCCGCTGCGCCTCCGCCATCGCGAACTCCGCCAGCTCCCCGTCGGGGACTAGGTGGTGCACCAGCCCCCACTCGCGCATCTCGGCGCTGGTGAGGGTGCGCCCGCCGAAGAAGAGCGCCTGCGTGCGGCTGAGGCCGATGAGACGCGGCAGCAGGTAGGTCGCGCCGCCCGCCGGGACGAAGCCGCGCTTGAGGTGCGCCGAGAGCAACTGCGCCGACTCGGCGGCGATGCGCACATCGCCCGCCAGCGCTATGCCGATAGCGCCGCCGGCGACGATGCCGTTGATGGCGGTGACGACCGGCTTTCGCATCGTCAGCATCGCGCTGACAGTGTCGTGCAGCTGGTCGGTCAGCTGGTAGAACAGCTCGCCCGCGCGCGGCAGGTGCTCGCCCATCTCGTCGACGTCACCGCCGCTCGAGAAGGCGCGGCCGCTGCCGGTCAGCAGCAGGCAGCGCACCGACGCGTCGGCCGCCGCGGCTTCGACCGCGTTGCAGATATCAATCGCCATTTCCAGTGTCAGCGCGTTCAGCTTCGCGGGCCGGTTGAGCGTGATGACTCGCACCGTCCCTTCGTCGCGTGTCTCGATAGGCATGCAGCGGCCGCAGGGCAGGGGGTCAAAAAGGCTGACGGCGCGCTGCGCTAACGTCGCCGCCGCCAGCGCAGTCAGCAACCGCTGGCCGAGCAGGGCGAGGCCAGAGAGGTTGCGCTATCGCCGCCGCCCCGCGGCGGCGAGCCCGACCGCCGCCAGCGCGGTCAGCAGCGAGACCGCCGGCGCCGGCTGGTTCGGGATATCTGGAAGCGGCGTGCCGACTTCGAGCAGCACCACCCCGTCGGCGTCCACGTCGCGCTCCGCGCTGCGCAGGATGCGCTCGTAGCGCAGCTGCGAGTCGTGCCAGTCGACCGTGGCGGTCTCGCCCGGCTCCAGTCGCGCAAGGATAATGCCGCCGGCCGAGAGATTGTAGGCGGCGCCCCAGCCGTCGTTGCGCACCGTGATTTCACCGGGGCCGGTGGCGACGACCACCGGGCGGCCGCCCAGTTTCAGCAGATTTTCCCACGCCATGTCGTACATCAGCAGCTCGTTCGCCAGCTCCTGCCGCAGCGTCGAATCCTCGATGGGCGACCACTGCAGGGTGGTAACTTCGACAATCAGGCTGATGGCGCCGCGGGCGCCGTAGCCCCACGCAATCGATTCGCCGGCGCCCGACGGGTCGCGGTAGGAGAGCCCCGAGACGTTGGCCGACTCGTTCAGGAAGCGTTCGTAGAGCGCCCAGTCGGCAATTGGCACCGCGAAATCGCCGGTAATCTTCCACGGCAGCACGATGTCGTTGGAGCCGGTGTGGCCCGAGAAGTAGGCGTAGACGTTCAGGCTGCGCATCAGCGCCATGTTGTCCTGCGTCTCACCCTCGCTCCCGGCGCTGGGACCACGGTAGGTGCCCGACGCGGGGCAGGAGCCGCGGGTGTCGCTGGTGCCGTAGGCGCCCCACATCCAGGGGTAGTTGCGGTTCAGGTCGACGCCGTTCCAGTTGTTGCGGCAGTCCTGCAGGTGGCCGTCGGTATTCATGATAGGCGTCACCACCAGCCGCTTGCCCGCCAGGTAGGCGGGGTCGGCCGTCGACCGCTCGAGCACGTCCTGCAGGAACAGGAACGCCGCTTCGGAGGACATGCCTTCATTGCCGTGGTGCGCGCCGTCGATGTAGAAGGTCGGCAGCGCCGCCAGCTCCGCCTCGGGGAGCGTGGTAATGTTCAGCGCGACGTCGACCGAAAAGATGGCGAGCCCGAGCGGCCCGGCGCTGCTGCCGTGCTCGCTGTAGACTGCCAGTTCAGGGTACTGCGCCGCCAGCGCCTCGGTGTCGTCGCGCAGCTCGTAGTAGCTGTGCAGCCGCTCGAGCGCCTCGGCCTGCGGCGCGAGCGCCAGCAGCGCCAGCCCGAGCAGCGTTGCCAACAGCAGGAATCGCACACTCCGCCAGCCTGCGCCGGGGATTAACCTTGTCCCGCACGGCGGTGCGGCGAGTTCGCCGCGCCGCCTTTATGACAGGGCGCGCTGGCGCAGCATGGGCGGAACGCTCGACGGCAAGGTCGCGCTCGTGACCGGCGGCGGCACCGGCATCGGCCGCGCCATCGCCGAGCGGTTCGCCGCGGAAGGCGCGCGCGTCGCCATCTGCGGCCGGCGCGACGCGCCACTGCGCGAAACCGTGGCCGCCTGCGGGGCGCAGTGGATGGTCGCCGACGTCTCTGACCGCGACAGCGTCGCGACGCTGGCGAAATGGCTCGAAGCGGAGTTCGAGCGGGTCGATATAGTCGTCAACAACGCTGGGCTGTTCCTGCCGGGCTCTGCCACGACGACCAGCGAAGCGGACTGGGACACGGTTGTCGACACCAACCTGAAGGGGCCGTGGCTCGTATCGCGGGCGCTGCTGCCGCTGGTGCCGGACGGCGGCTGCATCCTGAACATCGGCTCGACGCTCGGCCTGCGCGGCATCCCCGACGCGGCCGCCTACTGCGCCGCTAAGGGCGGGCTCGTGAACCTGACGCGCGCGATGGCGCTTGAGCTGGCGCCGCGCGTGCGTGTCAACTGCATCTGCCCCGCGGTGGTCGAGACGCCGATGGCGACCGACCGCATTGACGCCGGGACCGAAGACCGCGCCGAAATGGAGGGCGTGCAGCCGATGGGGTGCATGGGCCAGCCGGCAGAAATCGCCGCGATGGCGCTGCACCTTTGCGGCCCGGAAGCGGGCTGGACCACCGGGTCGATTGTCGCGGTCGATGGCGGCGTGACGGCCGAATAGTTCTCGACGACCGCTATAAAAGTAGAACTGGTCCCGCCTCCCGGATTTGAACCGGGGACCTGCCGGTATCTGCGGCCTCCCGTTCTCACGGGACTTCAGGTTTAACCCCTACAGCCGGCCGCTCTAGCCAGTCTGAGCTAAGGCGGGCTGGGCTGCATTTACCGGCACTATATCAGGGTTCAGGCTGCGGCGGCTGCGGCTCGTCATACGCCAGCCCGCGGCGGAGCAGCTCGCGCACCAGCAGCAGGCAGGCGACCAGTACCAGCCCCAGCGCGACCCACGAGTTGGTCGCCATCTGCGGGTCGTCGGGGAAGATGAACGGCAGCGTCGCGGCGCCGTTCCAGGCGCCGTGGATGATGACACCGCCGAGATAGGCGGCCGGCACGACCCGGTTCGCCGGCCAGTCGCCGTTGCGCGACAGCGCCAGCGCGAAGCCGACCAGCGCCGGGCCGACCGCGTGCAGCACGGTCGAGCCGACGCCGCGCGCGAAGGCGTTGATGGTCCAGGCGTCGGCGCCGTACCATATCAGCACCAGCAGGTCGTACAGCATGTTCTCCATCATCGCGAACCCCATCCCGCACGCGGCGCCGTAGAGCACCCCCTCGTACGGCGTCCGCAGCCGGCTCATCACGAACAGCAGGCCGAGCGGCTTTAGCGCCTCCTCGACCAGCGGCGCGACTACCGTCACCAGCAGGATTTCGGCCCGGCCGAGCGCGCCGCCCTCGAGCATCAGCATCGGGTCGGCGCCCAGCAGCCGCCCGCCGGCATCGTTCAGCAGGCTCGCCGGCAGCGTCGCGAACATGCCCCACGAGAGCGCAATCAGCACCATCCGCTGCGGCTCGGGCCCGCTGTGCGTGCGGCGGTAGATATAGCTCACCCAGAGTAGCGCCGGGAAGGAGAAGGCGGCGACGAACGCCAGCGGAAAGAGCAACAGGAATTCGCCCTTTTCGGCCAGCACCGCGACCCCCAGCGCAATCGCCATCAGGAAGCCGAGCAGCAGCCATTTCGCCGCCGGCAGCTCGAGTGGCTGGCTCGGGACGGGCTGAATCCAGGGCGGCTCCGCCAGCTCCTCGGGCGGCGCCATCTCGGGCAGTGGCAGGTCGTCCTCGGGGAGTTCGCGATGGTAGTAGCGCTCGCCCTGCCCCGGCAGGAAGTAGCCGCGGAAGGGCGGCAGCCCGCCGCCCTTCCGCGACGGGATGAAGAGCAGCGGCCGCGGCATCTTCTGTAGCAGCGCCCCGACGATGAGCGCGCCCGAGCAGAGCATGATGAGCATGAAGTAGGGCAGCAGCGGCACCGCGGGCAGCAGCAGCGGCGTGCCGTCCTGCTCCAGCGGGACGAAATAGAGATACGCCAGCTGCCCCCCCATCAGCAGCAGCAGGTTGCCCAGCACGAGACCGTAGATGCGGAATAGTCCTCGCGGCAGCACCCTGCGCCAGCTGCCCCCCGGTTAAGCGCCTTCGGCTAGCGATTTCAGCTGCGCGATGCACTCTCGCCGCGCCATCGCCAGCAGCGCGTCGGGGTCGCCCCGCGCCTGGAAGCCGGCCGCCCCCGGATGGCCACCAGCCGAGCCGGACTGCTCGTCGGCCAGCGCCTCGAGCAGCTGCGCCAGGTTCAGCCCCGCCTCGATGGCCGCGCTCGACGCACGGCTCGAAATTCGCACCTGCCCTTTCCTGTTGCCCGAAGCGGCGAGCGCGACGTCGGCGCCCAGCGCCACCATCAGCCGCGCCGTCCCCGACTCGAACGAGCCGGTGCGGGTCGTCGCCAGCAGCCACTTGCCCTCTTGCGAAAACTTGAGCCGTTGCGCCGCCTTCAGGAACGTCGTGCGCTGCTGCTGCGGCCGCACGCGGTCGAGCAGCACCATCGCCTGACGGGGCTCCCCGCCGGCGGCGGTGAGCGCCTGCGCCGCCGCGAAGCTGTCGTGCGTCGCGTGGCGGAAGTGGCCGGTATCGGCGTAGACGCCGGCGAGTAACGGCAACGCCATCTGCGGCGTCAGCTCGATGCCCAGCTCCGGAATCAGGCGCGTCACGATTTCGGCGGTGCTCTTCGCCTCCGGCTCGTGTATTAGCAACGTTCCCGCAGGCCATTCGCCCGCGGTCTGGTGATGGTCAATCACCACTACGCTGCGGCAGGTGGGCAGCGGCGCGCAGTGCTCCGGGCTGGATGTATCGATGACGACCACGGTGCCGTCCCAGCTCGCGGGCGGTCCGGGCTCGATTTCGACCTCGAGCCGCTCTGCCATCACCTTGCCGGCGGCGCTCAGCCCGTCGGTGGCGGAGATGCGCGCGCCGGGGAACGCTTCCGCGAGCGCGATGGCGCAGCCGACCGAGTCGGCGTCACCGTGGTGGTGGACCAGCAGCAGCAGCTCGCGCGCGAGCGCCGCCTCCAGCGCGGCAGGGTCAGGAGCCGGCACCGGGACCACCCGGACCCTGCAGCCGCTGTAGCACCGGCGTCAGCCGTGTCTGCATCTCCTGCAACTGGGTATTCAGCTTATCGATTTGCGTTTTGAGCGTTTTCGTCCGCAGCTCGAGCGTCTCCTGCTCTTCCTTCAGGTCGCTCTTCAGCTTCTTCAGGTCGTCGACGCGCACCATGATGGCGCCGCTGGCGCGGTAGAGCGGCGTATCGGCCGCGACCTCATCCAGCTCCTCGAGCGTGCGCACCGCCTCGCGCACCGCCATCTCGACCTGCGACTGCTGCTGTGCCAGCGCCTGCGCCTGCTGCCGCAGCTGCTCGAACTGCTCCAGCTGCTGCCGCACGTCGTCGGGAATCGGGTCAGTCGCCATTTTCAGCCACCTGCTGCGCGCAGGCGGCCCAGCCTAAAAAGGAATTGAGCGCGGCGCGCAGGCTGACAAGGTCTTCGGCCTCGAGCTCGAGCCGCAGTCGCTCGCCGGCGCTGCTCATCTCCAGCTTGACTTTGGGGACGCCCGCCTCGACTTCGGGAGCGAGCGCAGCCGCGACCGCCGCCGTGCGGGGGCCGGTGCGCAGGTCGAGCGACGCGCGCATCAGTCAGATATGACTGTCTTCTTGGTCGAAGGGCGCTTCTTGTAGAAAATCTTGTTGCCGCACTTGCGACAGGTCAGCCCGAGCGTCTCAAGGTCCATCTCGAGCGAAGTGCCGCAGACCGAGCATTTGTAGTTGACCATTACTTCTCCACCGGAGTCGGGTAGTAGGCGCCGCTGGCGAACTCGAGTCCGCAGCTGCGGCAGCGATAGATGCCAGTCGAGACGCGCCGCACGCGCGGTTTGGTGCACTCGGGGCAGTCGTGCCATTTGCGTTGCTTTGCCTCGACCGAGCCGATGCGTCGCCTGACGGAGACGCCGTAGCGCGGGCCGAAGCGGCCGGTGCTGCCAACCTTACGGGTTCCCTGACTCATTTCGTGGCCTCTTTCAGCGCCTTGCGTAAAACCTTATCGGCGGTACGCGCGGTCTTGACTGAAGCCTTGATTTCATCGGGGGTGAAGGCGCCGCTGTAGCCCTTCTGCATCGCCCGCAGGTTGCCGTTCTCATCGTGCGCCACGGTCAGCCGTGCGCTCATCACCGTCTCCTCGTCGTGGTTCGGGTCGAGCACGATGGCTTCCCCGAGCTTGGCGAAGGTGCAGGAGATGGGCCAGCAACTGATGGGCAGGTCGACGTCCTTGTCGGCGATGCCGTGCTGGACGTTGGGGATTTTCGCGTTCGAAAGCGCTGACGCGGCGGCAAGCGTGCAGCAGTCGAACAGGTTGCCGCCGTGGTCCAGGATGTGCATGTCGATGAAGACAATCCACACCTTTGCACCATGCTCGATGCAGAGACCCTCGAAGTCAATCATCTGCGACTCGCGGATGCCACGGTCGACGACGCGTGCCAGCTCGATAGCGGGCTCACGCGGCGGCCCGGGCTCGAACTGCTCCGAAGCGAGGCACGCCAGCTCGGCGGTGGTGGTCATGCTGCCGCGTCCCGGGGAATCGGGGTAGGGCGTGCCGACCAGCAGCTTGACGCCGCACATCACCGTGGTATCGCCCAGGCTGACGCGCGAAGACCCCTCGGCGGTGCCGATGAGTCCGGTCTCGATGCTGACGCCGCGGAACTCGTTGGTCTCGCGTCCGTCGGTGCGCTTGCCGTCTGCGGCGAGCTTCTCGATGTGCCCGCGCATCAGGTTGGCTACGGTAGCAGAGCTCATGCGTTGCCTCCGTAGCGGTTGGCAAGTGCAGCCCGCTGGATTTCGTAAAGGTCCATACAGCCGTTATACGCCATGTCGAGCGCCTGCTCGAACTCCTCGGGAGTCAGGTGGCCGTCCAGCTGGAGCAGCACCACTTCGCCCGTCGAAGGCACGATGGCGAGCGGAAGGTCCGCCTGCCCGTAGTTATCTTCTTCCTTGTTCAGGTCGAGCACGACGGTGTCGCTCACCTTGCCCGCCGCGCAGGACGGGATGATGTCGCGCATCGGGATGCCGGCGTCAGCCAGCGCGACCGATGCCGCCGTCAGCGCCGCGCAGCGGGTGCCGGCGTGCGCCTCGACGACCTGCATGTCCACCCGGATGGCGGCACGCGGGAACTGCTCGACCATCACGACGCGCTCCAGCGCCTGCGAAACGATGTAGGAAATCTCGCTCGAGCGGCGGTCGTAGCCGGGCCGCTTGCGGTCGTTGACGCTGAAAGGCGCCATGGTGTAGCGCGCCTGAACGATGGCGCGGTCCTGCTGCTGCTTGTGGCGCGGGTGGCACTCGATGGGGCCGAAAACCCCGGCGTACACCTTGTTGTTGCCCCACTCCAGGTAGCATGACCCGTCGGCGCGGTTCAGCACGCCGGCCTCGATGCGTACGTCGCGCAACTCGTCTGGCTTACGACCGTCGAGCCGCTTGCCTTTCTTGTTGATAAATTCGATATCGCTGTCTCCGCCTGCCATGTTTTCACTCCAGTAGTTTTTCGATTTTCTCCGTCAGCCCGCTGCTAGTTGCCTCGCGGGAAATAGTCTCGACTGCCTGCTGGGCGCGGGCAATCTGGTCGGGTTCGCCATCTATCCAGATTAAGCCGTTCTGGCCGGCCTGGATGCGGCATCCCGTCTTTTCGCGAATTAGTGTAATCATCGATCCCTGCTTGCCAATCACGCGGTTCACGCACGTGGGCGCAACATGGACGATGGTACCGGCATAGAGTTTGCGGCAGTCGTTCTTCTTCAGGGTGACCTGGTGGCTGCCGCTGCCGTCGACCATGTATACCTCGGCCAGCGCCGCGTCACCGATGCCGATGAAGCTGGCGGTATCGCCGAAGTCCACCTTCCAGTCAGTCTCGCTGTGGTGCAGCATCGAGTTCTGGAACGCGCCGATGTCCATGCGCCAGAGCGAAGGGCCGGTCTCGACACAGACCGCGACGACCTTGTCGCCGACGCGCGGGCTGTAGCGCCCCGCTATCGGCTGGACGTTGGTGTAGCCGGAACTCTCGCTCGAAAAGCCGAGCACGGCGGTGTGCGCCTCTCCGTCGCGGCGGAAGGTTCCGGAACCGGCCTTCTGGTCGGCTTCCAGCTTGTCGCCCGGCAGCAGGACAGACCTGCCGCTGGCTTGTTTAGATGAAGATTTTGTCATAAGAAATCACTCCTTTCTTTGCCTTGCGTGTGTCGGCGCGGACTTCGTGCGGTATTTGAAGCTTGGCCTGTTGCGCCGTCCCCGTCGCCCGCGCCTCGCGCTAAAGCTGCTTCGTCTCGGCGGTGCCGTGCGTCAGCGAGCCGAGCCGGTCGAGCAGGTCGGCGTGCGCGCCAGCCGCCAGTTCAAGCACCGCAATCCAGCTGCCGTCCGACTGGTATTCCTCCTGCGTGATGCTGGCGAGCGCCTTCATCTCGCCGTAGCAGCGGCCGACGTGCTGCGCCGGAATCCGCACGGCGACACGCATCTTCTCGAACGAAATCGGCAGCAGCGGCCGCAGTGCCTTCACCGCGCGCTCGACCTGCCGCTCGAGCGCTTCGAGCGGGTCGACCGCGAACTTTGCTTCGGCCAAGGCATTTTCGATGCGCTGCGGCGGGTGTGGCGCGCCGGTCTGCGGATTCATCGCTGCCGAGGCGATGTGCGCCACTAGCTGCCTGTGCCGCCGCTCGACCATTTCCTTGCGCTGCGCCGCGGTGAGCTGGATGTCGCCTCGCTCGAGGATGGCAGTGCAGACCGCCTCAAGCTCGAGCGTGCCGAACACTTCCTGCACCGCTTCGTCGCCAGCGTGTTCGCCCTTGGCCGAGTCGCTCCAGACGCCTTCGGTCGCGAGCGCGTCGTCCCAGTCAATTTCGCCATTTTCGCGGAACGCCTGCGCCGCTTCGGGGTCAATCAGGATTTCGAACTTGTGGCCGCCGGATTCGAGGCGCGCAATTACCGCCTCGTCCAGCGATACCATTACTTGGTTTTGGAGACTGCCTTCTTCACGTCAGCCTTGGAAAGGGTGTGGAATTCCTGCTTGGCGGAGACCACCGCAATCTCGATGATTTCGGGCTTCAGCTTATGTTCGTTGGCTGCTGCCAGCGCCTTCAGGCCGAGGGCGATTGCCTGCGCCTGCGTCATCCCTTCCTTGTAGTTATCCTCGAAGACTTCCATGACTTCGTTGCGCCCGGCACCGATGCCGCCCGCCTTGTACGCCATCATCGCGCCCGAGGGGTCGGTTTCGTAGAGGTGCGGTCCCGTCTCATCGACGCCCGCCATCAGCAGCGCAGTCCCGAAAGGCCGCACGCCGCCGTACTGGGTGTAGCTCTGCTTGAAGTCACAGAGCTTCTTGACCAGCGCCTCGACTGGGATTTTCTCCTCGTAGTTGAAGGCGTTAACCTGACACTCGACCCGCGCGCGGTCGACCAGCGCCCGCGCGTCGGCGACCAGCCCCGAAGTGGCGCAGCCGACATGGTTGTCAATCTTGAACATTTTCTCAATCGAGTCGGGCTCGATGAGCTTCGAGCTGAGCCGTTTGTCGACAATCAGTACTACTCCATCCTTGAACTTGATACCAACGGTCGTGGTACCGCGCTTGACCGCTTCGCGGGCGTATTCGACCTGGAAGAGCCGCCCGTCGGGCGAGAATACGGTGATGGCGCGGTCATACGCCATGTGGCCTGCCTGCATTGAAATCGGCGCGCCACCGCCGCTGGAGTGCTAAATAGGTATGGTCGCGCACAATCCTTTAACGCCATGCGGCTGCGCCCGCGTGCGCCCTGCCCTGCTGCTCGCTGCCCTCCTGCTCGCCGCCGGCTGCCTCGACGCCGGACCGGGGACGCTGGAGGACGTCGAGATTATGGTGCCGGAAGGTGTTATCGAGGGCGACCCGGCGCAATTCAGTCTGCTCGGCCCGCAGCCATCCGGCACGAAATATTACTGGGAATTCGGCGACGGCAACGGTATTGTTGGTGCGGCGCCAGCCCACACCTACGCTGGCGAAGGCACCTACGCGGTGCGGCTGACTGCCGTCGCCCCGGATGGCGCGACCGGCGCGGCGAGCGCCAGCGTCGAAATCCTGCACCGCAACCTGCCGCCGACCGCCGACGCCGGCCCCGGACTGGCGGCACGCGTGCACGAGCAGCTGCGGTTCGACGGCTCCAACTCGAGCGACCCCGAAGGCGTCCTCGCCTGGGCGTGGGACTTCGGCGACGGCGCGCTTGGTTCGGGGGCGCGACCGTTCCACAACTACTCGGCACCCGGCAACTACTCGGTCACGCTGGTCGTCACCGATGCCGAAGGGCTGAACGCCACGGCATCGACCTGGGCCGAGGTGCGGCTGCGCAACTACAGCATCGGCTTCACCGAGACCACCCGCACGGTGAACGTCCCGGGCTACACCGCGGAGGGCGACATGACCGAATGGCTCGAGACGCTGCCCTACAACGTCACCAGCGTCACACTCCGCCTCGAGTGGAGCGAGGACGAAGCGGCGGATGCGCTGGGGCTCTTCCCCGATGATTTCGAGCTGCGGGGCAACAGCGCCTGGGGCGCCCGCGAGACGGCGCGCTCGACTAGCGGCGACCTCTCGGTCAACTTCACGGTCCTCGACTCAATCCCAGCCGCGCGCGAGATAGAGGGTGAATCGGGCGCCGATGTCTACGCGCAGCTGCTGGCGGGAGGCGACTTCAGCGCCAAGGGCCGCGGCGACTGGACGCTGGCGGTAACCTGCCATAACGCCCCCTCCGTCGGCCTGATACTGGATCTGGACGGCGGCAACGACTGGGTACTGACGCTCCAGTACAGCTACTACTTCGCGACCGTGGTCGAGCTGACCTGAAATTACTTGCTATCTTCTTCCAGCTTCAGCAGCTCGGCAAAATACTCAAGTGTCGCGAGCGCCGGCCCGTACTGTGTATTGCTACGGTTGGCGCTGCGCAGCGGCTCGTAAGCCTGCCGTACCGCTCCCTCGATGTCGTCCGGGTTGGACTTGCGCGCGAGGTAGTAGCGGCAGACCGCCAGATTGTGCCAGCCGCGCGGCTCGTCCGGCGCGACCTGCGTCGCCCGCTCGTAATGCTCGGCCGCGCGCGCGAAGCGGCCCCCCCGCCAGGCGACGTTCCCGAGCCGCAGGTAGTTGCGTACATCCTCCTTGACCATCTCGGCGGCGAATTCACGGAATTCGCCGCCTTCACCCGCGGTGCCGATTGCCGGTGGCGTGGCGGCGGTGCCGGGCACGTAGTCGCCCAGCCCGCTGGTGTCGGGCTCGATGTCGCCGAACATCCCGAAGCCGAACAGGTTGTCCTCCTCGGGCTGCGCCGCCGGGGCTGGCGCCGCTGCCGGCGCGGCCGTGTCAGCCGCGTCCATACTGTAGGCGACGACGTCGGTGCCGGTGCCGGCGACTGCCAGTGCGAGGCTGGCGCTACAGCCCACCGAGGTCAGCTCGCCGCCCGGCCTCCGCACCGCCAGCGCGTCGCCGGCCGGTGAGAGCCGGTAGATGCAACCGTCGTGCGAGGCGGCCAGCACCCCGCCGTCGGCGGTCGGGCAGACTGCGCGCACGTAACCGTCGGTAAGGTATTCCCAGCGCTCATCGCCGCTACCATCAAGGCAGTGCACCTTGCGGTCCCAGCCGCCGAGGAAGACGCGACCGCCATCCTCGCTGATGGCGGCGTCCCAGAGCGAGTCGCCGCGCTTCTTCTGCCACAGCAACGCCCCATCGCCATCGAGGCAGAAGAGCTGCTCATCTCCGCAGGCGATAATCCGCGACCCGGCCCGCGAGATGCTGACGCCGACCATCGCGCGCGCGGTCTCGTATTCCCACACGAGTATGCCGCCGTCGGTGTAGAACGCGACCGAGTCGCCGGTACCTGTGGCGAGGAAGCTGCCGCCGGGGTCCATCGCTAAAGACCAGACCGACTTGCCGAGCGGCTGCTCCCACTCGAGCTCGCCCGCGCGGGTGAACATCCGTAGCTGGCAATCCTTGCTGCCGCAGACAATCCGCTGCCCGTCGCGCGAGACTGCGACGCCGTGGATGCCTTCGCCCAGCTTGCGCTGCCACAGCAGCGCCCCATCCCCGTCGGAGACGGTGAGGTTTCCATTGCGGTCCCCCGCAACGATGGTCGAGCCATCGGCGGCGACCGCCAGGCTGAGGGCCGGACCGGGCAGGACCAGCCGGAATCGGGACGTTTCGGGCATGGCGGCGGCGCAAGCCCTGAGCTATTTATCCGCTTGCCCCGCCACCTGTTTCCTGCGCGCCGGGAAGACGCTTTACCGAACAAGTAAATTTAAATAAAGTCCTTGGGTATGAAGGCGCTACGAGAGAGGTCAGTCCGCCCATTACGGAGGACTTCCGTCTCACGCAAAAAAGGTGTAAATATGCTGACACGTCGGCCGGAACAACTATTGGCAGGTATCATGATTGTGACGGTGATAGTCATCATCGCTGCAGGTTATGTGCAGGGACATCAGGGCGGAGATCTTGACCCAGGCTATTCCAGCGCGCCGGGCGATGGTGACTGCACGTCGTCCGCATGCCACACCGACGCTAATCCCAACGATGGTGAGAGTTCGCTGGACGTAACGCTCAGCGTTGAAGAGTACGTGCCCGGCGAGGACGTAGACATCGACGTAGTTGTGAGTGGCAGCGGTCACGACAAGTTCGGTTTTGAGATGGTGGTTATCAACGGTAATGGCGACTCAGTCGGCAATTTCTCGATTGAGGTGGGTGATACAACCCTCGTTACCGCTTCGGATGGTTACGACTACATCATGAGCAACTCCGAAGATGACGGAGACGAATCTTTGTCGTGGGAATTTGCTTGGGCACCCTCAGAGCACCATGGGGACGTCACCTTCTACATAGCCAGCATGAGCTGTATCTGGCTCGTCGGCCCCACCGAGGAGTGTCAGGTCGGAGACGAGGAAGCATGGGACCTGAGCCTTCCGCTGGTCCAGCAGAACCGCGCCCCGACTCTCACGGGCGGCCAGGTTTCTCCGGGAGAGTCCAACTGGCCCATCTCCGCGAGTGACTCGGTGGGCTTCCAGGTCACTTACACCGACCTTGACGGCGACGCTCCTTCAGGTGATGAGGTGATTTTGCACATTGACGGCGAGACTCCGGCTTACGTAATGTCCTCCTCCAGCAGTAACGATGGAGATTTCACTAATGGTGAGGTTTACGAGCATTCGTTCACTCAGGCAGACGACCTTGGCTTGGGGATGCATAGCTTCTACTTCACTAGTTCTGACGGGGAGGCCGACGCAACCTCCGATACCTACGATGGCCCTCGCGTTAATGACGAACCGGTCCTGAGCTCCATTGCGGCGACGCCTTCAACGGTGCAGCTGCCGATTAATCCAGCTACGGTGACCGTTACTTACACCGATGTCAATGGTCAGGCGCCCAGCTCGATTACGCTCTGTGTCGGTGACGATGACCTGAGTGATGGCTGTAGCGGGACCGAGGTCACCATGACGGCTTCCGCAGGTGGTGATGGTGACTATACCAACGGTGAGCAGTACGAGCACAGCCAGGTATTCGCAGCTGGTAAGACGGTGTTCGCTGCCAGTTCGAACGACAGCATGGACGCCTCTAACGTGGAGACGGGCTCGGTTTGGGTACGCACAGATGTTCCGTGGCTGACTGACTCTTCGGTTTCCCCGACGAGTGCCGGTGAGAACAATGACTTCAACTTCTCGGTCCGCTACCACGAGTACAACGGCACTAACGCCTCGACCATTACCGTCACTGTCGGTGGCAGCTCCTTCTCGCTCTCGCGGACCAACGACTCGGAGAGCCCGGCTGACGCTGCTGGCGCCGAGTACGCCTACAATGGCACTATGGCATGGGGCTCCCACAGCGTGGCTTTCGACGCCAACAATGGTGCCAACGACGCCGCACAGCTTTCGGGCGGCTCGATTGCGGTCAACGACGCGCCGGCCTTCACGGCCAACGGGACTGCAGAACGTGCCGGTGACACCTACACCTTCACTGCCAGCGCCAGTGACATTAACGAGGACGATGGGGATTCACTTACAGTTTCGGCCGACCTCCAGCACTATGGAATCCTCACGCTCAACGACAACAGTGATGGTACCTATTCAGCCACGCTTGACCTGGCAGACCTCATTGACCGTGGTGGCACTCGCACTGTTACCTTCAGTGCCACCGATAGTTTCGGTGTGCCCGCAACCGGCGATGCCGGCACTGCGAGCTTCTTCGTCGACTATGTGGGTGGCGCCGATATGGATGAGCCGGCTGACACCTCAGGCGCGCCGGGTGACCGCACCGTTACCTTCACGATTACTAACAGCGGCAATGCCGATGACATTTACACCATCGGCGCCAGCAACTTTGCAAGCTGGGACCTTAGCTTCCCGGCGACGGTTGATGTTGCCTACAACAGCTCGGCCACCTTCGACGTCACTATCACCGTCCCCTTCCTGACCTACGGCGTTATGAACCAGCTTGACGTCGATATCGCCTCGCAGAACGACGGCACCGCGACCGATTCGCACAGCATGGGCTACTCAGTCGGGCTAGTGCAGGGTGTCGCAGTTACCGCAGTCTCCAGCGCGCAGGAAGGTGCACCGGGCAGTTCGACGACCCACACCTTCACGGTGCAGAATACTGGCAACTATGACAATACTTACTCAATCTCGACCAGCAGCAGCTGGGCTTCAGATGCTTCCTCCAGCGGGATGAGCCTCGGCATGGGCGAGGTGCGGCTAGTTACGGTCACGCACGACGTCCCCGCAGGCGCAGCGCACGGTGCGGGCGACACGGTAACGCTCACCGCGACCGGCGGCGCTTCCGACAGCGACTCGGCCGACAGCAGCGCCGGGCTGGTGACTGGCTCGAGCATCTCGCTCGGTGCAGTTTCAGCAGCGTATCCCGGTGATTCTTTCCAGATTTCGGGCACCGTCACCAGCACCGGTAACGGCGACGCGAGCTACAGCTTCGACATCAGCGGCAACAGCGAGGCCAATGGCTGGGCGACGCTGAATACCACCTCTACCGGTGTAATCGCCGCGGGAGCCAGCTTCGACTTCCGCGTCTGGATTAGCGTCCCCGAAGATACTCCGGCTGGCAGCAGCTACTCAATATCGGTTGCCACCGACGATGACAGCGCGAGCGCGACGCTCGACATCGCCAGCGACGCGCGTAGCGCGGGCGTGAGCGCGGCTGACGACAGCTTCCTGCTCAACCCCGGCACCTCGGCGACCACGGTCGTCACGGTGACCAACACCGGCAGCGTCGCGACCAACTACGCCATCGTGGTCACCACCGGCCACGACAACCTGCGCTTCTCGACGACCAGCTTCCGCATCGCCAAGGGCGGCTTCCAGACGGTCCAGATGACGGTCATGGTCCCGGCTGGCGCGACCGCGGCGAGCTCCGCTGGCTTCACGGTCACGCCGTCGATTGACGGCACCGGCGCTTCGCAGGCGATTTCGATTACTCCCAACCTGCCGCAGGACACCTCAGGCTGGTCGCTCAGCACGGGCGGCACCCTGGCTGGCTCCGCGCACACCTTTACGCTGAGCGGCGCCGACGGCGCGCTAACGATTGACTGGGACTTTGGCGACGGCAGCAGCATGGCTGACGGCGGCGCCTCGCAGGACTACACCTATGCGGCGGCAGGTGACTACACAATCTCGCTAACCGCCACCGATGGCCTCGGGCAGGTCACGAGCTTTAGCGCGGCGGTAACTGCAGCCAACAGCGCGCCTTTGGTCCCGGCACCGTCGGTGAGCGAGGATGAGGGCATCACGATTGACGGCAACACCGTCAGCGTGGTCGAGGAGCACACAGTCGAGTTTGTTCTGGCAGTCCCGAGCGATGACGACGGCAGCATCGCGATGCTGGTGGTTGACTTCGGCGATGGCTCGCAAATTTCCTTCAGCGGCAGTGACCTGACTGGTCAGAGCACGCTGAACCTGAAGCACGCCTATGCGGCGCCCGGGACCTATCAGGTGCAGGTCACCGCAGTTGACAACTCTGGCGCGGTGACTACCACTGTGGCTCAGGAAGTGGTGGTGGCGGAAGCCCAGAGTGTGATGGTGGCAGATAATTGGAACCGCAGTTTCATCGTCCTGGTGGGCGGACTGGTTCTCGGCCTCCTGATGGCTGCTGCAGCGTATAACGTCCGCACGAGCGGATTTACTGGTGAAAGTATGAACAAGCAAGAAAGAGCCCGTCTGTCAGATGTCGAACAGCGCCTTGAGACCTCCAAGGGTCGCGAGGAACTGCTCGAGGTAGCAGCTTACGACGCATCCCGCGTCGCGACCAAGCTGGAGGCCCACCTTTCGGCCTTCAACGAAATCCTGGTCAAGGCCCAGCAGATTGCCGCCACAGAGCGGCTAGCCGAACTCGAGGCTGCCGAGGCAGCCGAAACTGCGGCAGAGGAACAGCTCAAGCTTGACCTGGCTGAGCCAGACATGGAGCTCCTCGCCAACCGGTTCCACGGCACGCTGACCCGACTGGTCGACACTCGCACCGAACTGGGGCAGATTGAGGAACAGCTGGCGTACGTGCTCAAGATGGAGCGCGACGAGCAGTTCTCCAAGCTGACTGAGATTACCGAGGCATACGAGTCAACCCAGCGCAAGATTG
This sequence comes from Candidatus Poseidoniia archaeon, assembly GCA_030748895.1. Lineage (NCBI taxonomy): Archaea > Methanobacteriati > Thermoplasmatota > Candidatus Poseidoniia > Candidatus Poseidoniia archaeon. Next base: position 86,219 of record JASMLC010000003.1, on the reverse strand, counting down.
AGGCTATCGAGTCTGTCCGCACCGCGCGCGAGGAGGCGCGGGAGGAGAGCAGCCTGATGGACCTCCTGAGCGGTAGCGGTGCCGCGGCTTCCACTGATGAGGACTTCGGCTTTACTGACGACTACGATGACGAGCTGGGCGATGACGAAGAGGAGTACGAGGTCGAAATCTACGAGGACGAGGATGGCTCGTTCTATTACATCGACCCCGACTCGGGCGAAGAAGTTCCCTGCGACGAAGACGGCAACCCGCTCTGAACCTGGAGTGGTGGTGGCCGCTGCAGGCGCGCCTTGAACGTGAGTTCGGTCACGACCCGCGACGCGAAACGGTAGCGCTGCGGCTGCTGCAGCGGCTGGGACGCCCGTCAGGCGAGCTGCCGCGATTCGGGGGCCGCAGCGTGGTCGTCGTGGGCGCGGGGCTGCGCCCGGGCGAGGCGCTTCCGCGCGGCGCGCTGGTCGCCGCCGATGGCGCAGTGCGCGCCTGCCGCGAGCGCGACCGCGTGCCGGCGCTGGTGGTGAGCGACCTCGACGGCTACCGCGACGACCTGCGCTGGGCCGTCGCTGGCGGCGCGGCGCTGGTGGTCCACGGCCACGGCGACAACCTCGCCGCGCTGGGTGAATGGCTGCCGCGGCTGCGTCCGGCGGCGCTGACCGCGGTGCGCCCTGCCCCGGGCGTCGCGTGCTGGGGTGGTTTCACCGATGGTGACCGCGCCGCGCTGGCGGCGCTCGCCCTCGGCGCGCGCCGCGTGCGGCTGGCGGGCTTCAGCTTCGACACCGTCGGCCCCTACTCGGGGCGCAGCCGGGGGCGGCTCAAGCGACGCAAGCTGGCGTGGGCGCAGCGTATCCTGCGCGTAGCTGCGCGGGAATACCCGGCGCTGGAGTTCTAGCCCACCAGCCGGATGAAAGCATCCTCGAGCGTGGCGCTGGAGGTCGAGCTTAGCAGCTCTGGCACCGTCCCGACCGAGAGCAGCCGCCCATGGTCGATGACCGCGATGCGGTCGCAGAGCGACGCCGCCATCTCGGTAATGTGGGTCGAGAGCAGCACCGTATGGCCGCCCTGCGAGAGGTTGCGCACCCACTCCTTCAGCAGCCGCGTGTAGCGCGGGTCGAGCCCGGCGGCCGGCTCGTCGAGCAGCACCGCCTCGGGGTCGTGCACCAGCGTCATCGCAATCGCCAGCTTCTGCCGCATCCCCTTGGAGTAGGTGCCGACCTCGGACTGCATCTGGCCGCCCAGCCCCAGCGCCTCGCCGTAGTATTTCGCACGCTGCGCCAGTAGCTTGGGCGAGAGCTTGCGCAGCGCCCCCACCAGTTCGAGCATTTCCATCCCGGTCAGTCGGTCGTAGAGCACCGGATTTTCGGGGAGGTACCCCAGCATCGCCTTGGCCTGCAGCGGTTTGCGTGCCATGTCCACCCCCGCGATGCTGACGCTGCCGCGGGTCGGCTTGAGCAGCCCGCAGAGCATCTTGATGGTGGTCGACTTCCCGGCGCCATTGCTCCCGAGCAGCCCGAAGACTTCACCGCGGTGGACCTCGAAGCTGACGTCGCGCACCGCACACAATTTTCCATAATAGCGCGTAAGGCCCCGGACCTGAATCACCGCAGCCCATTCCTGCCCGGCTAAATAGGCGCGGCCCATTCAGGACCAATGGCCGGGGCTGCGCTCCAGGCGATTGAGGGTGGGACGCTGCTCACGCTGCGCGTGGTCCCCGGCGCCAGCCGCGACGCCCTCGGGGAATTCGACGAGTGGCGCGGGGCATTCACCGTCGCGGTCAGCGCGCCCGCCCACAGCGGGCGCGCCAACGTGGCGCTGCTGGCGCTGCTGGAGCACGAACTGGAGCTGGAGCCCGGCAGCGCCGAACTGCTGCGCGGTCACCGCTCGCGCTCGAAGCAGGTTGCCATCCCGCTCGAGCGTGACGCGCTGCTGGCACGGCTGGAGGCACGATAGCGATGATGCACGACCGGGAGGCGCGGCTCGCCGCGCTGGAGCAGTGGTTCGAAAAAATCGTGGAGTTCCCGGGACCGGTAATCATCGAGGGCCAGCGCGACATCGCCGCGCTGGCCCAGTTCTGCGAATTGCAACTGGTTTCGCTCAACAGCGGCAACTCGGTGCTACAGACTGTCGAGGCGCTGGTTACGCAACTGGGGTCGCGCGGCCGCTTCGCTATCCTGACCGACTGGGACCGCACCGGCGGCCGGCTGGCGCGCAAGCTCGCCGACCTCGGCCGCGCCAGCGACTTGCGGCCCGACCTGGAACTGCGGCGCGAGCTGGCGCTGATTTCGCGCGGTGATATCAGCTGCGTCGAGGAGCTGCCGGCGCTGGCGCGCAAGCTGCGCAGCCGTCAGGCTTAAACCGTATCAGGCCTCCGCCGGGCCGGTCCCAATGGAAGCGTCCTCATCTGGAGCAGCCACGACAGTTGCGCACGGTATCGCGGCGACCGACGTCCACGAAGTGCTGCGGCGGTACCAGCTGGTTGACGGCTACGACGTCGTGCTTGACCTGGAGCGCTCGCACGGTGCCTGGCTCTACGACGCCCGCACCGAGTCGGAGTTCCTGGACTGCTTCACCTGCTTCGCCTCATGGCCGGTCGGGTACAACCACCCGATGCTACAGGCGCCGGAATTCCTCGCGAAAGTGCGCGCGGTCGGCACCGCCAACCCGGCCAACTCCGACATCTACACCCGGGAAATGGCCGGCTTCGTCGAGGCGTTCGCAACCCGCGCCACTCCCCCGGGCTTTCCGTACCACTTCTGGGTTGCTGGCGGCGCGCTGGCAGTCGAGAACGCGCTGAAGGTAGCGTTCGACTGGAAGGCGCGCAAGCTGGGGCGCACCGACCTCGAGGCGGACGTAAACGACCTCGTAATACTGCACCTGCGCGACGCGTTCCACGGCCGCAGCGGCTACACCCTCTCGCTCACCAACACCGTGCCCGACAAGATTGGCCTCTTCCCCAAGTTCGACTGGCCGCGGGTCCACAACCCGACCATCGAGTTCGGCCCTGACGGCGGAATTGCGAACGACATCGCCGCCGAGGAGGCGCGCGCCTGCGCTGAAATCGAGGCCGCTTTCGCGCAGCACGACGACCGCATTGCCGCCATAATCCTCGAGCCACTACAGGGCGAGGGCGGCGACAACCACTTTCGCCCCGAGTTCTTCGAGGCGTTGCGGGGCTACGCCGACTCCCGCGAGGCGCTGCTGATTTACGACGAGGTGCAGACCGGCTTCTGGGGCTCGGGCAAGCCGTGGTTCTGGCAGCACCACGGTGTTGCCCCGGATATCGTCGCCTTCGGCAAGAAGACGCAGGTTTGCGGTATCTACTGCTCCGAGCGCATCGACGAGGTCGCTGACAACGTCTTCCAGATGTCGGGCCGTATCAACTCGACCTTCGGTGGCAACTTGATGGACATGGTGCGCTGCCACCGTTTCCTCGACATCATCGAAGCCGAAAGCCTCGGTGAGAACGCCGCCGTGCGGGGCGCCGAACTGCTGGCAGGGCTGCGTGCTCTCGCGCGCGAGACTGGCGGCTTCAGCAACGTGCGCGGCGTCGGCAGCCTCATCGCCTTCACGCTGCCTTCGGCAGCGGAGCGCGACGCGCTGATGGCGGCGCTGGCGGCGCAGAAGGTGATGGCGCTCAAATCGGGCTCCAGCTCAATTCGCTTCCGGCTGCCGCTGGTGATTGCGGCCGACGAGATTGCGGAGCTGCTCTCGCGCGTTCGCGCCGCGCTCTAGGCCAGTTTACCGACGGCCGCCTCGACCGCGCTGGTGATATCGGGCGAGCGCAGCAGCGGCACCAGCCGGTTGTGGTCGCGGTAGAGCGGCCGGTCCTCGTCCAGATGCGATACGTGCTCGCGGATTACGCCGCGTGCGGCAGCGGTGCCGGCCGCCGGCTCGTCGCCACGCAGGTCGAGCGCCTGCGCGGCGGCCATCATCTCGATGGCGAGCACGCCGAAGCAGTTATCCAGAATCTGCTGCGTCTTCTGCATAGTCGTCAGCCCCATCGAGACGAAGTCCTCCTGGTCGGCGGCAGCGGGGATGGACTGGTTGACGGCGGGGTGCGACAGGATGCGCGCCTCGGCAATCAGCGCGTCGGCGGTGTACTGCGCCAGCATCATCCCCGAGTGGAGCCCCGGCTTCTCGGCCAGGAAGGGCGGCAGCCCCGCCGAGAGCGCCGGGTTGGTGAGCCGGTTCAGGCGCCGCTCGCTCAGTACGGCAATCATGCTGAGCCCGGTCGCGACCATCTCCAGCGGCAGCGCGACCGGCGTGCCCTGGAAGTTGGCGCCGGTGAGCACCTCCTTCTCCTCGGTAAGGAATATGGGATTGTCGCCGACGCCGTTCAATTCGGTCTCCACTTCGCCGACGGCGTGGCGCACTGCGTCGCGCAGTGCGCCCGCTACCTGCGGTGTCGAGCGCATCGAGTAGGCGTCCTGTACCTTCTCGCCGTGCGCCGCCAGGATGGGGCTGTCTGCCATTAGCTTGCGCAAGTTGGCCGCCACTTCCTGTGCGCCGCGGAAGCCGCGCAGTTCGTGCAGCCGCGCGTCGTACGGCTTCTGGTTAGCGAGCAACGCCTCGAGAGTCATTGCTGCGGCGATGTCGTGCAGCCTGAACCAGTGCTGCGCATCGTGGAGCAGCAGCGCCGCCCACGCAGTCAGCACGTTGGAGCCGTTAATCAGCGCCAGTCCGTCGCGTGCCTCGAGCGCCAGCGGCTCGAGCCCCGCCTTCGCCAGCGCTGCCGCGGCGTCCATCCGCTCTCCGCGGTAGAACGCCTCTCCCTCGCCCATCAGGCAGAGCGCCACCTGCGACATCGGCGCCAGGTCGCCGCACGCGCCGACCGAGCCTTTCTCGCACGCGACCGGCGTCACCCCCGCGTTGAGCGCACCGACCAGCGCGTCGGTCACCGCCGGGCGCCCCCCGGAATGGCCGTGGCAGTGGACGTTGGCGCGGCCGCACATCGCGCCGCGCACGACCGCCGCCGGCAGCGGCTCGCCGATACCGGCGGCGTGCGAGTAGACCAGGAAGCGCTGGAAGTCGCGCAACTCCCTGGGGGAAAGCGTATGTTCGGAGAACTCGCCGATGCCGGTGGTAATGCCGTACATGATTTCATGCGCGGCGATTTTCTCTTCCAGCATGGCGCGGCTGGCAGCGATGCGCTTCCGGGCCGCGGGCGCCAGCGCAACGCTCGCCTCGTCGCACGCGACTCCCGCAAGTAGCCCAATCGTGAGCGAACTGCCGTCAAGCTCGACTTTCACGCGCGGCCACCTCGCCCGGATTATAAAGCGCTGTTCGGCGCAGCGGATTTTAACTGCCCCCCGCTGGCGGGCCGTGCCTATCGACGACAGCAACCACGCCGACGAGCTGCGCGCGGAAGGGCTGGCCGAGCTCAAGCTGGGCCACTACCGCCGTGCCCGCCGCACGCTCGAGAAGGCGCTGGCCGCCAAGCCGGAGAGCAAGCGGCTACGACACGACCTCGGCAAAGTGCACCTCGCGGCCGGCCGGCCAGAGGCGGCGCTGGAAGAGCTGGAGCAGATTCACGACGGCGTCTCGCACTCGGAAATCATGTGGAAGGACCGCGCGCTGGCGCAGCTTCTGCTCGGCGACCCTGAAGAAGCATTGGCTTGCGCCGGGCGGTCGCTCGAAATCCGGCCGCGCTACATTGCGGCGCACGTGCTGAAGGCGCGTGCCCAACAGGCGCTCGGTGACGGCGAGGCGGCGTTGGCGACGCTCAACGCTGCCGACGGGCGCGGGAAACCGGACCGCGAGCTGCTCTACCGCCGCGGCAAGCTGCTCCACGCGCTGGGGCGCTACAACGACGCTTTGCAGGATTTTGACGCTATCCTCGCCCGGCGTCCGCGCGATACGGCGGCGCTCGAGGCGAAGGGGCTGGCGCACGACCAGCTCGACGAGCCGGGCGCCGCGGCAGAGGCGCTGCAGCAGAGCCTCGAAGCCGAGGATGAGGTGGTCTACAACGACCGCGGCGTCGCGCTCTCGCGGCTCGGCTACAACCATCGCGCCATCGAGAGCTACCGACGGGCCTTGGCGGCCAACCCGCGCTACGCCACCTGCTGGTTCAACCTCGGCAAGGGACTATTCCGCGTCGGGAACCTGAAGGAGGCGTTGCAGGCGTTCACCCGCGCGACCGAGCTCAACCCCAAAAACCGCTCGGCGTGGAACAACCGCGGCGTGACGCTGCGACAGCTCAACCGTATCGAGGAGACCATTCCGTGCTACGAGCGCGCCATCGAGCTGAAGGCGGATTACGCCTGGGCGTGGCACAACAAGGGCTACGCGCTCGAGCTGCTCGACCGTCCCCGCGAGGCGCTCGAATGCTACCAGAACACGCTGGCACACGAGTCGGGCCACGAACACCACGACGGCTCTGAGTGGGAGCGGCTGATGAAGGATACCCATAAGGCGATAGCGCGCATCGAGCTAATCCTGGAACGTTAATGCCCGACGTCAACGAACTGGTGGAACAGGGCGAGGCACTGGTCCGCGAAAGGAAGCTCCGCAAGGCGATTAGTTGCTTCCGCAGGGCGGTGGACCTGGCGCCGGAGGACCCTTCGCTCCACAACAGCATCGGCATGGCCGAGATGGCGCGTCGCAACCCCGCCCGGGCGCTGCACGCCTTCCAGCAGGCGTGCGAGCTGGCGCCCGATATCGCGCGCTACCACGTACGCCGCGGCGACGCGCTGCAACGGATGGAGCGCTACGCGCAGGCGGTCGAGTCGTACGCGCGAGCGCTGGAGCTGGAGCCGCGCAACGCGCCAGCGTGGAACAACCGCGGCTTCGCCAACTTCATGCTCGACCGCTGGAACGAAGCGCTGCGCTGCTACGACGAGTCAATGCGTGCCGACCCGACTTACGCGGTGGCGTGGTATAACTACGGCTACACGCTACAGCTCTCGGGGCGGCTGGCGGATGCCAAGGATTACTACCAGCGCGCAGTCGAACTGGACCCGCGCGACAAGATTGCGTGGAACAACCTGGCCAACGTGCAGTATAACCAGGGCGAATACGAGCTATCCATCGAGTTCTACCAGAAGTCGCTCGATATCGACCCGGAATACGTCATCGCCATCAACAACATCGGCAACGCGCTGGACCACCTGGACCGCTACGAGGAGGCCATCGAGTACCACGAGCAGGCGCTCGAAATGAATCCCACATTCCACTACGCCTGGATGGCTAAGGGCCGTGCGCTGGCGCGGCTCGGCCGTCCCGAGGAGGGGCTCGAGTTCCTGGAGACTGCGCTCGAGCTCGAGGACGGAGACTCCGATTACCACGAGGCGCTGGCGCGCTGCCTGCTGGCGCTCGGCCGCCCCGACGAGGCGCGCCGCATCCTGAACCTTGGTCTGGCGGCCGACGGCCAGCACGTTCTCTGCTGGGTCGCGCTGGGCGACAGCAGCCGCGCGCGCGGCGACAGCCGGCACGCGCTGCAGTGCTACGACGAGGCGGTGCGCGCGATGGACAATCAGGCGCGCAACCGCATGCGTGACCTGGACTGGATGGAGAAAGGCAAAATCCTGGTCAACGCCGGGATGACGGGCGAGGCGGAGCGGCAGTACACCAACGCGCTGGTCGCGCATCCCGAGTCGGCGCGCGCGCGCTTCAAGCTGGCGGAGTCGCTGCTCGAGCTGGACCGCAACGAGCAGGCGCTGCCGCTCATCGAACATGGGCTCGAGCTGCAGCCCGGCTCCCGCGCCGGCCGGCTGTTGCTGGCGCGCGCACAGGAGTGGGACGCAGCACGCGAAACGCTCGCTGATTTGCAGGCGGAGTTTCCCGACGACAAGAATATAAAGCGCCAGCTGGGGCTGCACCTTGCCCCACGCGAGCCGGAAGCGGCGCTCGCGCACCTGTCGCTCGATGACCCCGACTCGGCGCTGGCGCGCTGCGGCTGCCTGCGCGCGCTCGACCGCAGTCGCGAAGCACAGGCGTCCGCGGAAGCCGCGACAGCGCTCGCGCCGTCGCGGCTTGAAGCGTGGCTGGCGCTGGGCTGGTCCGCGCTCGAAGCGGGCGATGCGGAGCGCGCCGGCGAAGCATTCGACGGCGCGCTTGGCTGTGGGGAAGCCGACCCGGAAGCGCTGGCGGGCAAGGCGGCGACGCTCGAAGCAGTGGGTAAGCCAGCCGACGAACTGCGGCGCTTATTGGCCGAGACGGAACCGGAACTGGCCTAGCCCAGGGCGGCTTCCAGCACCTGCTCGACCTTCTCCGCGACACGCGGCCACGCGAATTCACGCTCGGCGCGCTCGCGTCCGCGTGCGCCCATCTGCCGCGCGCGCTCGGGGTAATCCCAGATGTCTTCCAGCGCGCCAGCGAGTGCGTCGGGGTCGAGCGGCTCGACGATGTGCCCCTCTTCGCCGGTGATGACGTCGCGCACGCCGGGGATGTCGCTCAGTACGAGCGGCTTGCCCGACGCCATGCCTTCAAGGCCGACGATGCCGAACGCCTCGAGTCGCGACGTCGACGGCAGCACGACGGTGTCGCAGGCGGCGTAGTAGGCGGGCAGCCATGCGTCGCCGATGGGGCCGGTGAAAACCACCCGCTCCCCGAGCCCCTTGCTGCGCACCAGCCCCTCGAGCCAGCCGCGATAGGGGCCGTCGCCCACCACCACCAGCCGCCCCCGCTCGAGCCGCGACAGCGCCCTGACCAGGATGCCGACTCCCTTGTGCGGCACCAGCCGCCCGACGAAGAGCGCCAGCGGCTCGCCTGCGGGCGAGAGCCGGCTGCGGATGTGCTCGCCGTTATTCGAAGGGTGGAAGCGGTCGGTGTCGACGGCGTTGGGCACCACATCCACCTCCCGGTTCCAGAGCGCGCGCGAAGTGGCGGCGTAGCTCTCGGTGGTCGAGATAATGCGCTTCGCAGCCTGTAGCGGCCGCTGCCCGGCGTAGCGCTGGTAGCCGCGCACCATCAGCGAGCCGAGCCGCCCGCGCAATTCCAGGTCGCAGTGGTAGGTGATGACCAGCGGCTTCCCCGCCTTGCGGGCGCCGCGTGCGGCGAACAGTTCGGTGAAGGGCGGCGGCGAGTGGACATGCACCATGTCTGCCCCGCTCGCGGCGACATGTCCGCCAAAATCGGGGGCGACCGGGGTGTTGAACAGGTTCAGCCACTGCGTCACCCGGTTCACCGGCAGGCCACGCACCGTCTCGCGCTCGGGCATGCGCGCGTAGCGCGCGGTAAGCACCTCGATAGTGTGGCCGCGCTGTTGCAGGTGTTGCGCCAGCCCCAGCACGTGAGATTCGACGCCACCGTAGTGGGGGTGGAAGTAGGGCGTCACTTCGAGAATTCGCATCAGAGTATCCGGGAGCCGGCCGCCCAGCTGCCGGAGACGACGCGTCCGGGGCCGACTATGGTCCCTTCGCCCAGAATGGTACCGACGTTCAGCGAAGCGTTGATGCCGGTCTTCACGTCATCGCCCAGGATGACTCCCAGCTTGCGCAGCCCGCTGTCGACCCGCTCGCCGCGGATGATGGCGTAGACGTTAGCGCTGTCGTGCCGCAGGTTGGCAACCTTGGTCCCCGAGCCAAGGTTGCAGTTGCGCCCCAGGATGGAATCGCCGACGTAGTTGTGGTGCGGCGCTTTCGCACCGTCCATCAGGATTGAATTCTTCACTTCCGAAGCACCGCCCACCTTCGCCCCGGCGCCCAGCATGGTTGCGCCGCGAATACAGGCGTTAGGCCCGACGGTCGCGCCGGGGCCAATCCAGACCGGGCCTTCGATGCGGCTGCCCGCCTTGACTATCGCGCCAGTGGCGACGTGAACTGCGCCCTCCAGCACCACGCCCTCCTCAACGGTCCCCTCGATAGCGGGCTCCATGCGGGCGAGCAATAGCGCATTGGCAGCGAGCAAATCCCACGGCCGCCCCAGGTCGAGCCAGTTGCCCTCAACGTCGACGACAGCGACGTCTGGCGCGACCGCCTCGAGTGCGGCGGTCAGCTCGAATTCACCACGCGGCGACCGCTCCAGCGCCTCCAGCGCCTCGAAGATGGAAGGTGCGAAACGGTAGATGCCGGCGTTGATACCACCCGCTCCTTCAGCGCCTTTCTCGATGATACTCGCCAGCTTGCCCTTGCGTGCCTCAACCAGTCCGTAGCTGCTGCAATCTGCGACCTGCGCGACCGCCATCGCATGCTCGCTGCGGGCCGTGGCCAGCGCGCGCAGCGTTCCGGTCGTGACGAGCGTATCACCATTCAGGCAGAAGAAATCGCCATCCAGCTTCCCGGCCGCCTGCGCCACCGCATGGCCAGTGCCGAGCTGCTCTTCCTGCACCAGGAATTCCAGCGTGAGCCCGAAGCGCTCGCCGCCGCCGAGCGCTTCGTGCACCTCGCGCATGCGGTAGCCCACCAGCACCGCCACGCGCTTGACGCCAGTCTCGGCCAGCGCGCGCAGCTGGTGCTCCAGGAACGGTGCACCGCCGGCCGGCAGCAGCGGCTTCGGCAGCCGCGCGGTCAGTGGCCGCATGCGGGTGCCCCGGCCAGCGGCGAGAATCAGCGCCTGTTCAGCCAAGGAATTCCCCCAGCTTCACCCGCAGCCGCTCGCTCACCAGCGCGCCGTCGACCCGGCCGCGGAATTCGCCCATCACGGCTCCCATCAGTGGTCCCACTGCCTCCATCCCGCGCTGCTGCACAAAGTCCTTGCGCTCCGCAAGCAGCGCGTCGATAAACGTGTCCAGCTCCTCCGCACCGCCCGCCGCCTGCTCCGGCAGCGGCTCGCCGCGCGCCAGCGCCGCCAGCGCGTCCTCGACGCCTTCCTTCGCTAGCTCTCCGCTAGCCACAGCCGCGAGCAATTCCTCGAGCGCCGCCTCGCCCGGCACCGGCAGCCCTGCCTTGCACAGCTCGGGCAGCTGGTGCAGCAGCAGTCGCGCCACCGCCTTCGGCGGGCCACCCGCCGCGACGAGCGCGTGGAAGCGTGCGTCAAGTCTGGCGCGCACCAGCTGTTCCGCCTGCTGCGCCCCCAGCGGCAGCGTCGCGGTGCGCTCCTCAAGCGTTGGCGGCAGCTCAACTTCGCTCCCGGCCAGCCGCAGCGGTGGAATGTCGGTCTCGGGATACATTCGTGCCGCTCCCGGCATGGGGCGCAGGTAGCGGCTGCCGCCTTCGGCCAGCACTCGCCGCACCTCGTGTGGCACGCCGCCCTGCCGGGCGCGGCTGGCAGCGCGCTCCAGCGCCGCTATAGCAACCTCTTTTTTCTCGAAGACCAGTATAAAAGCGTCCGCTCCCCCGCAACCGAGCTCCGCGGCAATCGCCGCCGCCTCTTTTTCCGAGACGCCGTGCGCCGGTAGTTCGTCGCTCTGCAGCAGCCCCGCCACGCCGGCGCGGCGTGCGTGGTCGGCCAGCTCGCGCCCCAGCCGCGGGTGGCCTGCCGGGGATTCGGGTGAGCCGAGCAGCCCCGCCCAGCCCGGCAGCCGGCAGCCCCATGCCTCGCGCGGTTTCTTTAGAAGCGAAGTGACCTCAGCGACGGGGCCGGGCTCGCACGCTTCGATGGCGGCTAGCGTCGCCTGCCGCTCCATCTCGCGCTCGACGACCTGCGGCATTGTGCCAAGATCCTGAAAGCCCTTCAGCTCGACCCGCACGCCCTGGGGAATCGAGACGTTCACGTCCTGCCGGATGGTGCCGAGCCCGCGCCGGACGCGGCAGGCACGCAGCAGCTGCCCCAGCGCACGCGCTGCCACCTGCACCGCCTCGGGGGAGTGGAGCTGCGGCGCGGTCGTGATTTCGAGCAGCGGCACCCCCAGCCGGTCGAGCAGGAACTGGTCGTTACCGTCGCCCCGCCGGCAGGAGTCCTCCTCCAGGCAGAGCTGTTCTATATCGACGCTGCCGCCGTCGTATTCGAGCCGGCCGCCGGTGGCGACCAGCGCAGTGCGCTGGAAGCCGGTGGTGTTGGAGCCATCGACGACCACCTTACGCATGAAATGCACCTCCTCGAGCGGCTGCGCGCCGAGCAGCCCGGCGACCTGCAGTGCAACCTCGACCGCCGCGGGGTTGGGGCCGCGCGGCGGCTCCTCGTCCGCCTCGACCAGGCAGTTGCCGTCGCCCTGATGGTAGCCGAAATCGCGCACGTTTTCGGCCGCGGCCGCCGCATCGACCTGCCCCATCTCGCTGGCGGTCGCGTGCAGCCGCCGGCTGAAGCCGGGGTCGGGGCTGCCGTCGGTGGCGGGGCAGCTACAGAAGAGCTTGCCGCAGTCGAGCTGCTGGTGCACCTCAAGGCCTGCCGTCAGCGTCACGGTGGCGGATGCTCGCCCGTTTTAAAGGAAAAGGCGTGCTTCTGTCGCTGCAGGAGTATAAGCGCCGCCAGTCCCAGAATGGGTCCTATCAGCAGGAAGCCGAGCGCGAGCGCGCTGAAGAGCGCCCCGAGTTGCGCCGCCAGGAACGAAGTGCGCTGCCACGCCGCCCACGCACCGCCGAGCCCGATGAGCGAGAAGGCGAGCATCAGGAACGGGCACCAGGAAAACATACTGCGCCAGAGCCCCTGCACCGGCTGCTCCTGCTCAGTCGCGCTGCCCTCGCCCTCGAGCAGTTTGAAGCTGAACAGATTCACGCCGGGGGTGGGGTCCATTCCGGGGTCCTGCTCAGCGATGAACACCTCGCTGGTGGCATTGCGATACCCCGCCGCCGCGACCTCGAGTGAGCGCATGCCGCTGCTCACCACGGTCGTGTAAACCCCCGGCTCGCCCGCCGTAAGGTTGGCGGGCGCGCCGTCGACCAGCAGCGTCGCGTTCGCCAGCGGGCTGGTGGAGTTAGTGACCTCGACCGTGATTTCGACCTGCTGGATCCCATCATATTCCTCTGGCATGACGTGGATGCCCCATGCGGTCGCCAGCCCGGTGAGCGACGCCACCAGGATGAGCAGCGCAATCGCGACGGTGCTGCCCCGCGCCGGTGGCGCGCGCAGCGGCGGCCCGCGGTAGGGCGGATAATCGTCCGGCACCGCTGCGGGCGCGGTGTCTGTTGCGGGCGCGCCCGGCGATTCGCCAGCCGCGCCCGGTCGCCGTGCAGATGGCTGGCGTCCGCCGGCCGGGACCACCCTGACCGCGTCGCCATCCGGCAGGAACTCGAGCTCGCTGCGGCATTCGCGGCAGCTGCTGGTCGCGCCGGTGTCGCCGTCGGGCAGCAGGATTGATTGCTCGCTCTGGCAGACCGGGCATTCGAAAGCGTGGCGGTGCATCTACGCCACTTCGGGGCCGGCGGTGCTTCCGCTGGTCTTGCCCTTGCCCTTCTGGAACTTGACCTGCGGCACCTCGACCTTGACCGGCGGCGGCAGGCCGAGCTTGCGCGCCAGCACGAAAACCTCGAACGAGCCCTGCGACAGGACGGCGTTGTGCACCTCTTCGGCGGCAGCGTCGGGCATCTTGTGCTCGCGCTCCCAGAGCTTCTGCACTTCCCGCGCGCTCCCGCTGTCGCCGCTGGCGTAGGTGATTTCACCGTCGAGCTGGACCATTCCCAGCCCGCCATAGGTCACGCTGTAGCGATATTCGACCGTCACGCGCTCCTTGCCAGCGTCGCGAATAATCGAGAGCACGGTGGTGTTGTGGTCAATGCGCACCTGTTTTGGTCGTCCGCTGCGGCGATGGCGCCGCGCCTCGATGCCGGTGATGCGGAAGCCGCTGACGCCCATGCGGGCGCCACCCGCACCGGTTTAATCACCTTTGCGCCGCCAGCCACCTTTTTTTTAAGCCGTACCCGTCCGCCGCGTATGGACCCGCGCCTCGTGGCGGTCAGCCTGCTGCTGCTGACCGCGACGCCGAGCTGTCAGGAACCAAACCCGGCACGCACCATCGTCAGCCTGCAGCTGGACTGGGATGGCGAGCAGGCGTGGGTCTATCTCTACTCGACACCGCGGGTGCGGATGGACAACCTGACTATCGCCTTCGGGAACGATACGCTGCGCGAGCCTGGGGTCTATACGCTCCAGCGTGCGACCGACGCTGTCGAGTTCAGCCTGACGGTCGAGGCGGAGCTCTTGGGCGTCTTCTGGGGCTTCAGCGGTAACATCATACTCGAGGATCAGGGGCTTGAGGAACCGGAGTATCACGCGCTGGTCGAAATCCCGGTTGAAGACTCCGAACCACGCGAAGAGGACTGGGGGCTGCCACGCAGCCGCCCGCTGGAGCGACTGCCATGAACCTGCTGCGCGCGCCGCTCAGCTTCCAGCTCACGATTGCCGCCGTGGTTTCCTTCCTGATTTATCTGGTGCTGTTCCAGCTCGGTTTCATCAATTACTCAGTCGGTTGGCTACTCACGTTTTACACCTTCGAGGTGTTCACTGTCGCACTCTTCGCGGTGCTGGGCGGCGTGCTGCTGGGGATGTTCATCGCCACGCGCGCGCTCTCGAGTCAGGGCTTCACGCCGTTCGAGGTTTCGATGCTCAAGCTGCGCGATGACGTGCACAACCTGCGCGAGGAGGTCCGTGCGTTGCGGGAGCCGGAACAGGCGGAATCTGAAGAGGAATCTTCGGAGTAACCATTTTATAAAAATCGCGGGGGGTGGCCGCGCATGTCTCACGCGACTCTGTCTGGCGTCATCTTCATTCTGGCGCTGATGCTGCTCTCACCCCTGGCTGGCCTCAGCCTGCCCGGTTCCGACAGCGGACTGCACCCGACCAGCAACCCGGACGCAGGCCGTGACCACGGTTCGTACAGCGTCGATATCTACCCGGTCGGCGAAATCGGCCCCGGCGATAACCAGCTGACGCGTAACCAGAGCCGCACTTTCGAGTTCACGGTCGAAAACACCGGTGGCGATGCAGATACCTATGAAATCACGGTGGTCTGGACCGACAATAACAATCTGGGCTGGGAATGCGTAGCCGACGTAGATTCGGTTTCGCTCGCGGCTGGCGCGACCGCGTCGGTCGAGTTCACTTTCTCGACCCCGCGCGCCGGCGTTTACGACGGCGCCGAGAAGCAGTTCAAGCTGAATGCCACTTCCACCAATGAAACCACGGTGAGCGACAGCGAGGATTTCAACATCCTTATTGACATGAGCCATGCGGTCGACCTCACCATCCGCGGCGACGAATCCCAGTCGGCCGAACGCGGCGACATGGTGCGTTTCCAGCTCGACCTGACCAATGTTGGCGACAATAGCGACAGCTACCGCGTCTCGCTGACCCACGTACCGTGGGACTGGGTCGCAGACCCAGACACGGTCAACATCAACAATGTTGCGGTCGACGAGATGCGCAGTTTCTACGTCGATGTCAACGTTCCCGATTCGGCCGAGGAAGACGAGTATGCGCTCATTACCGTGCTAGTAACCTCCAAGGCGACCGGCTTCGACCATATTGACGCCGTCCAGCAGGTCAACACCACCGTTACCGACGGCCGCACCTACGGGCTGACGCTCACGATTGATACAGGCTCGCAGGAGACCATCCCCGGCAAGGCAGCCAGCTACTCGCTGACGCTACGCAACGACGGCAACGAGCCGGACAGCTTCGCGCTGGACGCGTCTGCCCTGCCGGCTGGCTGGAGTGGCTCGGTAAACCCCGATTCGGTCGCCGACCTCGGCCCGGGCGTCACCGCTGATATTTCCTTCAGTGTCACGCCTCCCGCGGATGCCGAGGAGGACGACTGGGCGGCCGCTGACGTCAGTGCGTGGTCGACAGGCCGTAACCACCACCGCGACTCGGTCGCGACCAACACTACGGTCCGCATCCCGGTGCGCGACGTCGACCTGACTAGCGATGCGGCGGGCAAGGGCGGCACCCCTGGCACGACAGTCAGCTTCACGCTTACGCTGGAGAACACCGGCAGCGACCCCGACAGCTACGACCTCTCGCTCACCAAGCCGCCCACCTGGGACATCTCGCTTTCGCAGGTTTCAGTTGAGGACCTGGCCGACGGCGGCAGCGCCACTATTATCCTCGCGGGAGTCATTCCCGGCTTCGCGCACGATACCGATTCGGCTGACGCGACCGTTACCGCCACTTCGCGCGGCAACAGCTCGGTCTCGCAGGCGATTACGGCAACATTCACAGTCGACACGGTTTACTCCATGTCGCTCTCGGTCGACGGCTGGCAGCGCACCGTCAACCCCGGCAATAGCACCACTTTCACCTTCACGGTTACCAACCTCGGTAACGGCGTCGAGGACTTCACGATAGACCATACTACTCTGCCGGTGGGCTGGGACGTCGACGGCCTGCCGCATGGTGACCTCGCTGGCGTCAGTGCGTACGGCGGTACCGCCTCCTTCCAGGCTATCCTGACTGTCCCAAATGACGAAACCCCGGGCTGGAACAATTTCACGGTCAGTGTCGCCGTCAAGGATAGTTCCTCTATCGAGCAGCTGCAGTCAATTGCCATCGAGGTCGAGAACTTCGCCGCGATGACTGTCGCGGTCGACCCTGCCGCCGCCAGCGGCGACCCGGGCGCGACCGCCAGCTACGCTTTCAGCATCACCAATATCGGCAATTCGGACGACACCTTCAGCTTCTACATCGATGACCTGCCGCCCAGCTGGCAGGTGCAGTACCGGCTTCCGGACGGGGGCGCCTACATCAGCCAGCTTTCGGTCCCGGTCGGCGCGACAGGGTCGGTCGACGTCTTCGTGACCACGCTTACTACCGACAGTCCGGGCGAGCGCAGCCTGACGCTCACCGTGCGCTCCGGGCTGAACCAGCGCATCACCCGCGATTCAACGCTTACGCTGACGATTGCCGAGACGTACGGCCTCGAAGTCACGACCGGCACCACGGCCAAGGATGGCGGCTCCAACGAGGCGATTCCGTTCTCCTTCACGGTCAGGAACAACGGCAACGCACTGGACTATGTTTCGCTGCCCATTCCGACCCCGCCGCTGAACTGGGAGGCGACGCTTTCGGACACACAGTTCACCCTCAACCCCGGCGCGAGCAAGACTATCTACTTGAATCTCCGCACCCCTGAAGGAGTGTGGGGCGGCAGCCACACCGTCATGGTCACCATTAACTCTGACGAGACCGGCGAGAAGCACACGCTGAATTTCACGGTCACGATTCCGGCCAGCCCCGGCCTGACGGTAACGCTGGTGCAGAAGAACGACGACATCAAGGCGGGTGAGGATGGCAGTTTCACCTTCAACCTCTCCAACACCGGCAACACCTTCGAGCAGGTTTCGCTGAAGGTGCAGGGCAAGTACTCCAGCTGGTTCAACCTCCCGCAGGCGTCGGTCGACATGGCCCCGGGCGATACGCGCGAGATAACAGTCATCGCGAGCCCGCCCGGCAACACCCCCTCGATGGATACCACCGCCAGTTTCAACGTCACGCTCAGCAGCAACGGCGAGTCGATTCTCAAGTCAATGACCCTCAGCGTCGAGGGCGCCCCGCCTCCGCCGCCGCCCGAGAATGGCGATGACGGTGGCTTCTCGATTCCGGGCCCCGGCCTGCTGGCCGCTTTCGGTGTGGCTGGCGCGGTCGCGCTGCTGCGCCGAAGGCGGTGAGGTCCCCGCCCGGCGAACTGGCAGCGCTGCGCGAAGCGACGCTCGAGCAGGCTCGCGCTGCGCTGGCGGAAGCGGTGACGCCCGACCGCGGGCTGCTACAGGGGGTCAGGGCGCTCGACGAGGCGCTTGAAGCTGAAAACAGGCTCGCCGAACGGCTGGCGCGCTGGGCGGCGGAGGCGGCTGGCGCGGCGCGGCAGCCGCCCACCGCGGAGCTGCCGCCCGACGCGCCGGAGCCGCTGCGCGAGCTGCAGGTCGCCTGGCGGGAGTCCGTCGCCCGGGGGGAGCGGCTGCGCGACTGGCTCGAGGCGCAAGCGCCCGATGTGGCGCCGTCGCTGGCGGTGCTGCTGGGGCCGCTGCTGGCGGCGCGCGTGATTGCCGCGGCGGGGTCGCTGCCACGGCTGGCGCGGCTGCCTGGCTCGACTATCCAGACGTTGGGGGCAGAGCGGGCGCTCTTCGCGCATCGGGGCGGCGGCGCGCCACCGCCGAAGCACGGGCTGCTGCTGGCGCATCCGCTGGTGCGCGACGGACCGCGCCGGGAGCGCGGCCGCATGGCGCGGAGGCTGGCGGCCAAGGCGGCGATTGCGGCGCGCGTCGACTGCTACGGCGGGGAGCCGTGCGGGGCTGAATTGCTGGCAGCCCTGCAAGCAGGTGGCTGCTGACGCGCCACGAGTGGCCCGACGACCCGGTTAAATAACGGCGGTACTCGGCGCGCGTGCGGATTCCCCCTTTCGCCGCCGGGCTGCTGATGGGCTCGGCCGACGCGGTGCCCGGCATCAGTGGCGGTACGGTCGCGCTGGTGATTGGCCTCTATCGCCGACTGATTGACGCGATTGCGACCGTGCTGGAATACCCGCGCCGGCGCGATTTTGAGGCATTGCGCGCGCCGCTGGCCTTCCTGCTGCCGCTCGGCCTCGGGATGGCGACCGCCTACTGGCTGGTGTCGCGGCTGCTCATCGGCCCCGAGGGCAGCCCCGGAATCCTGCTGCGCCCGGAGACGGCGCCGCTCTGCTACGGCCTATTCAGCGGGCTCGTGGCGGTCTCGCTACGCGAGCCGTGGCGTCGCATCGACGCGCCGGGGCGCGAGCATCTGGCGTTCGCCGGGGCCGGCGCGGTCGCGACCTTCGTCGTGCTGGGACTGCCGTTCGCGACGAGCGCGCCGGCCGACTGGATGCTGCCCGTCGGCGGTGCGCTGGCGCTGACGGCGATGCTACTGCCGGGGGTGAGCGGCTCGCTGGTGCTGGTAATGCTGGGGCAGTACGCCGCGATTGCCGGTGCGGTACACGATTTGCGGCTGGCGCCGCTGCTCTGGTTCGGCAGCGGCGGCCTCGTCGCGGCGCTGGTGGTGGTACCGCGGCTGCAGCGGCTGCTCGCCGAGCGGCCGGGGCGCACGCTCGCCGTGCTCACGGGCGTCATGGCCGGCTCGCTGCGCGCGCTCTGGCCGTGGAAGGCGAGCTACGACGTGCGCGCGGGCGACCTTTCGCCGCTGGGAGTGGGCGCAAACTGGCCTGAAGTGGCGCTGGCGGCGCTGCTCGGGGGCGCGCTGGTACTGGCACTGGAAAGGCTTTCTCGTCGATAGACAAACCGCAGCGCTTAAATCGCGCCTTCGGTGAAGGCGCAAAATGCGCGTGGTCATAGCGGGCGCGGGTGACGTAGGTTACCGGGTGGCCCGGGACCTGATCAATCGCGGCCACGGCGTCAGCATGATAGACTCCAACCCAGCCGCTGTCAAGCGAGCGCAGGGGCTCGACGCACAGGTGCTGCACGGTCACGCTGCGGCGCCGAAGCTGCTCGTCGAGCAGCTGACGGGGGCTGACCTGTTCATTGGCGTGACCGGCAATGACATGGTCAACATCATCGGTTGCACCTTCGCCAAGGCGATGGGCTGCCGCACGATTGCGCGTATCAATGCGCCTGAGTTGCTCGACTGGCCGCTCGAGCCAGACCCGCAGCAGGTTTACGGGATTGACGCCTGCATCAGCCCCGACGAGCTGGCGATGCACCGCATCTGGCAAATCCTGTCGCGGCCAGCGCTGACGCGGCTCGAGCATTTCTCGGTCGGCAAGCTACGTATCCTCGAAGTCAGGCTGGACGACAGCTCGCCCGCGGTGGGCCGCACGCTCGACAGCGTCGAGCTGCCGCCGCACTGCCGCGTCGTGCTGGTTTCGCGCGATGAGGGCGTGATTATCCCGCGCAGCGAGGAAGTCTTGCTGCCACGCGACCGGCTACTGGTGCTGCTGAGCGACGTCAATGAACTCGAGGAGCTTTCAGAGTCGCTTGGCGCGCCGAAGGAAGTTACGGGCGAGGGGAACATCAAGCGGCTCATGATTGCCGGCAGCACGCAGGTTGCCTTGCGGCTGGCCGAACAGGTTTCGCGCCGCTACGACGGGGTGCAGGTCTATCTAGTCGAGCCGGACCGCGCACGCGCCGAGGAGGTCAGCGAGCAACTACCCGACGACGTTACTGTGCTGGTGGGGTCGCCGACCGACCGCCATTTCCTGCGCGAGGAAGGTATTCGCCACGAAGATTTATTCGTCGCGGCGACCGAGCGCGAGGACCTGAACATGCTCAGTTGCCTGCTCGCCAAGCGCGAGGGGGCGCGTCGCACGGTGGCGCTGGTCTACCAGACCGAGCTGGAGCACGTCGTGCAGAACACCGGCGTTGACACGCTCATCAACCCCAAGCGGGTCGCGGTGACCGCTATCCTCAACCGCGCCACGGCGACCGAGGAAATCGAGGCGCTGGAGGAATTGCAGGGTGGCGAGGCGTCGATTCGCGAGTTCCTGGTCAAGGCTGACAATGGCCTGGCGGAGAAGTCCATCGCGAAGCTCGGGCTCCCCGAAGGGAGCATGGTGGCACTCATCAACCGCGGCGGCGAGCCGCTCTTCCCCGACGAGGACGAAGTCCTGCAGGGAGGCGACCACTTGCTGGTATTCACGCTCAAGGGGCAGCTACCGGCGCTGGAGAAGCTCTTCCGCTGACATGCGCGGACGCCTGTTGCTGAGCCTGCTGGGAGTGCTGCTGGCGCTGTTCGGCAGCACCTTCCTGCTGCCGCTGTTCGCGGGACTGCTGCTGGGCGAACCGCGCGAACAGGTGGCGTGGCTCTACGGGCTGCCGCTGCTGCTCTCGGTCGGTGGGGGACTTCTGCTCTACTACCGCTTCCGCAGTGACGAGGAGCTGCGCGACCGTGAGGCGTTCGCGCTGGTGAGCGCGGCGTGGTTGCTCTTCGCGGTGTTTGGCGCGATTCCTTACGTGATGGCGGGCGACATGGCGGGCAGTGACGGCGAGCCGCTGCTGGCGTACGACCTGACGCTGGCCGAGGCGTACTTCGAGTCAATCTCGGGGCTGACGACGACCGGTGCAACCGTCTTCGACGCCTCGGTCGCCAACGGCACCACTGACGACGGCTACTTCGCAGCGCCCAAGTCGCTGCTGCTGTGGCGCTCGCAGTCGCAGTGGCTGGGTGGTATGGGGATTATCGTGCTCGCGACGGTGGTGCTGTCGCGGCTGCTCGGTGGCGGCATCCAGGTGCTGCGCGCCGAGATGCCCGGCACCGGCGTCACGCGCGTCAAGCCGCAGATGGCGCAGACGGCGCGGCTGCTGTGGGGGCTCTACGCCGGCCTAACGGTCGCTGAGATGCTGCTGCTGCGCTTCGTCGGCGAGCTGCCGCTCTACGACGCGGTCTGCACCGCTTTCTCCAATCTCTCGACCGGCGGTTTCTCGCCGCAAGCGGGCTCGATTGGCGCCTACGATAGTGGCCTTGTCGAAGGCATCGTCATCGCCTTCATGCTGCTGGCGGGAATCAATTTCGTGCTGCTCTACGGCTTTTTCATCAGCTTGCGCCGCAACGACGAGCAACGGCTTTTGCGGGGGTGGCAGCACCTCTGGACCAGCGGCGAGTTCCGCTACTACCTCAGTTTCGTGGGTATCGCGATTGCGCTGGTGGTCGTCGGCCTCTGGGCGCCGCTACGGGGCAACGGCTGGGCCTTTGGCGAGGCGCTGCGGCCGGCGCTGTTTCAGGTGGTCTCCATCCTGACCGGCACCGGCTTCACCTCGCAGGACTACGGTAGCTGGGCGGTGGCGGCGCAGTTCGTGCTGCTGCTGCTGATGTTCATTGGCGGCTGCGCCGGCTCGACCACCGGCGGCCTCAAGGTCATCCGCATCGAAATCCTGCTCAAGGCGCTCTGGCGCGAACTGTTCCTCGTGGTCCACCCGCGCGCGGTGCGCAAGCTGCGGCTGGGCGCCAAGGTGCTCGACGAGACGCTGGTGCGCAACGTCGCCGTCTTCTTCTTCATCTACATAATCCTGTTCCTGACCGGCGCGCTGGTGCTGCTCTACCTCGAGCCGGGCTGGGGGCTGGTTGATGCGATGGCCGCCTCGATTGCGTGCCTCAGCAATGTCGGCCCCGGCCTCGGCGCGGTCGGCCCCGGCGCCAGCTACGCCGGCCTCTCGAACGGCACGCTTAGCGTGCTATCGCTGCTGATGTGGCTCGGCAGGCTGGAGATTATCACCGGCCTGCTGCTATTCTTCCCCGGGACTTACCGCGATTAGGTCCCGCCAGCCGCACCTGATTTAGCCGCTGTCCGCTGCCGCGTCGTGGGCAAGCAGGCGTGGGCGCGCTACGGGATGAACAAGGCGCGCGGCATGGCGCAGAAGCAGGCGCGCTTCGACGAGGGCGAGGCGGACGGCCGTGCGGCGGCGCTCGCGGCCGAGGTGGGGGCGGACCGCGACGCGCTTCAGCGGGCGGCGACCGGCGCCGCATGGCGCGAGGCCGAGGCGGCGACCGACGCCGCACGCGGGGAGGCGGAGCGACTGGCCGCGCTGGTCACGCCGCAGCCGCGTTCGCGCACGCTGCCGTGGCTGGCGCTGGCGTGCGCGCTGCTACTTGCGCTGGCGGCGTGGCTCGCCGCTTCTGCGATGGTCGCCGTGCTGGCGGCGCTCGGCGGTGTCGGCGCGCTGCTGGTCGCCATCCACGGCTTGCGGCAGCCGACGCGGCTGCCGCAAGTATCACGCGAGCAGCGCGACAAAATATTGCAGCAGGCGCAGGCGGCCGCACGCGAGGCGGGGATGAAGGCAGCGTGGGTTGCCGGCTGGGAGCAGGGCTGGGCCGCGGGCTGGAAAGAGCGCGACTGAAGCGCTACATCAGCCGTAGCTGCGGCTGCGCGAAGTGGCCGTCGGCGGCGAGGTCGAGCGCGCTCGACATGAAAGAGTCGTCGCTGATAATCGGCTGGAGTTCGCTGAATGGCACCGCGGTCGAGATGAAACGGGTGCGGCCGTGGCGACCGAGGCTGGCGACGCGCGCCGAGATGACGCCCTGCATGTCCAGCTCGGAAATGATGCCGCCGATGCGGCGCTGCGTCAGCGCGTCGAGTTCGAAGCGGTTGCACATGCGGTAGTAGGTATCGTAGACGTCGCCGGTGGTCTGCCGGTCGAGCCGCGACTGCGACTCGTTGGCGAGTATCGATGCGAGCACCGCCTTGTGCTGCAACGGCAGCTGGAGCACCATCTTGCGCACCTGGTCCTGCTCCATCATGCTCTCGGCGCGGTCGACATAGTCGACCGTCACCGGCCGCGAGCCGTCGCGTTCGGCCATCTCGGCCGCGATGCGCAGCAGGTCGAGCGCCTTGCGGGCGTCGCCGTGCTCCTGCGCGGCACGGCCGGCGCAGAGCGAGAGGACCTGCGGGTCGAGCGCTCCTTCGTGGAATGCCTGCCCGGTGCGCTGTTCGAGGATGTCGCGCAGCTGTAGCGCGTTGTAGGGCGGAAAAGTCAGCGATTCCTCGCCGAGGCGCGACTTGACGCGCGGGTCGAGGAAGGTGGTGAACTTGGTGTCGTTGGAGATGCCGATGAGCGACATACGGGCGTTCCCGAGGTCGGCGTTGATGCCGGTGAGGTGGTAGAGCACCTCGTCGCCCGATTTCTTCACCAGTGCGTCGACTTCATCGAGCACCACCAGCGCGATGCCGCCCGCCTCCTCCGCCTTGCGGCAGAGCGCCGCGTAGACCTGCTCCAGTCGCCAGCCGGTGTGCGGAATCGAGTCCTCCCAGTTGGTGGTGTAGGTCTGCCCGATATTGGCGAGGATGCCATAGGGCGTGTTGACCCGCTTGCAGTTGATGTGCGCGGTGTGGATAGCCCCCCCGTTAGCGGTGACCTTGTCCTTCAGCTGGTCGCAGATATACCTGGCGACCGCGGTCTTGCCGGTGCCGGTCTGCCCGTAAATCAGGATGTTGCTCGGCCGCGAACCTTCTAGCGCCGGGCGCAGGATATGCGCCACCTGGTCTATCTCGTCGTTACGGTGCGGGAAGTCCTTCGGAATGTAGTCTGAGGAGAGCACGCCGCGGTTGCGGAATATGCGTCCTTCGCCCGCGAGGGCGTCGAAAACGTTACGGGAAGCTTGCGCTGACTGCATTAGTGGGAACCCGCTCAACCGCGGGACCGCAGGTATAGCAGTCCGCGTATAAACGCTGTGGACCGGCGCGGCGCGGGGTGCTGATTTTTAACCCCCCTCTCGCCGCCGCGGCCGGCTGTCCGGGGCGCAGGTGGAGCGCGACTAAATACCGGCCGCCGCGCGTTCTCGAGGGCTTCAGCGAGGGAGGTTGACGCGGAGCAATTTCCAGCGCACGCGCCCCTCCGCGACAAGCGCCTCGAGCCGCCGCTGGACCGCGGTCGGCCGTGCGTTGCCTGACTTGACCTCGACAAAGACGATTTCGCGCGGATTGCCTTCCGCGAGCCCGGGGAAGACGACCAGGTCGACCGGGCTGCCGAGGAAGCGCGCTTCCGTGGGGTCGGCGGGGAAGTCGGGCAGGAACGGCGCCAGCTGCTCGGCGAACTTGCCGCCCAGCACGCTGCGCGAGCGGCTGATGGCCACCTGCTCTAGCTGCCGCTTCCGCAGCCGCCACACCACTTCGCGCCACGCTGCGCCAGCAAACAGCGCTAGCAGCAGCAGGCCAGCGATTTCGAGGGGAGTCATGGCGCGCCAGCCGTGGAGGGGAAAAAGGGACAACTGTTTTGCCGACTCCCCCATTGGGGCTGAACTTGGCCGCGGACGAGCAGGAGGTGGTAGCATGGCTTTCGCAGCGCAACATGCTGCCGTCGCCGGAATTGGTTGAGCGCGTCGTCGCGCATCCCAACGGCCTCGGCTGGCTCGAGCAGTCGCTACTGGCGCTCGATTCGCCGCAGCTTTTCCTCGGCCTCGGCGACCTGCTCCCTGAGCCGGAAGAGCCGACGCCGATTGTCCGCGAGGCGACCGGTGCGCTGCCGCCGGTCATCATCCAGCGGCAAATCGGGCGCACCCGCGCCGACGGCCAATTACAGAGCTATGTCGCGCTCTTCAACGACCGCTTCCGCACGCTGGCGCGGCTGGTGCGACGCGACCCGGCGATGCGCGACGCGAGCGGGCTGCGGCAGGTCGACCCCGACGGCGAGAGCACGGTGGTCGGGATGGTCGCCGAGGTGCGACAGCTGCAGGGCGGCCGCGTGCATGCGGTGCTGGAGGACCCGGACGGCCGCCTGGCGGTGATGTTTGGCGAGGCGGACGAGGCGAGCCACAACCTGCTGCACGACGAGGTTATCGGGATTTCGGGCCGCCTGAGCCGCCGCGGTGACATGCTGTTCGCCAACGGCCCCATCGTACGCCCCTACCAGGGTCGCGCCCGCGAGCCGGGGCGCGCGGCGGAGCCGTGGACCGCGCTCTTCATCTCCGACCTGCATATCGGCAGCAACACCTTCCAGCAGGCGCAGTGGGACCGCTTCGTGGCGTGGCTGAATGGTGACGTCGACTACCACCGCGAGTGGATTCCACGCCCGGGCTACCTGGTGCTGGCGGGCGACGTGGTTGACGGCATCGATGCCTACCCCGGGCAGGAGGCGGAGCTGGAGATTACCGACGTCTGGGAGCAGTATGCGGTGATGCAGCGCGAGCTGGAGAAGCTGCCGCCCGACATTCAGGTCATCGTCCTGCCGGGCAACCACGACGCCGTGCGGCTGATGGAGCCGCAGCTACCGCTGCCGGAGCGCGTGCAGGAGCGCTACCCGCCCGGCGTCACCTTCACCGCCAACCCGGCTCTGCTCGACCTGGCCGGGGTCAATGTGCTCTGCTACCATGGCAAGTCGTTCGACGACCTCGTGAGCCTGCGCGACCTGACCTACGACAAGCCCATCCTGATGATGAAGGAGCTGCTGCTGCGCCGCCACCTGGCGCCGATTTACGGCGGCAAGACCCCGCTCGCGCCGGAGGATCAGGACCACATGCTGATTCGTGAAATGCCCGACATCTTTGTCACCGGCCACGTCCATTCGTGCGGGGTCGAGCGGCATCAGGGGATGCTGCTGCTCAACCCGGGAACCTGGCAGTCGCAGACCGACTTCCAGCGCATGATGGGCTTCCAGCCCGACCCCAACCGCGCCATCGCGGTCAACTTGCAGAGCTTCGAGACGCAGGTATTGGACTTCAACACTTAATACCGGCCCAAGCGTGCACGGCCGATGAAGATCCTGGTCACCGGCATCGGCGGAAATATCGGCATGGACCTCGCGCGCAGCCTGCGCCAGGCGGGGCACGCGGTCGTCGGTACCGACATGGACCCGCGCAACCTGCTCATCGGCAAGCAGGTCGCCGACGCGGTGCACCCCGCACCGCCGGCGCGCGACCCCGGCTACTACGATGCGCTCAACGCGATTATCGCCGACGAGGGCATCGGGCTGGTGCTCTGCAACCCGGACGGCGAGCTGGGGCTGGTTTCGCCGCAGCGCGACCGCCTTGCGGCGCCGCTCTTCGCGCTGCCGGAGAGCCTCGTTGCGACTTTCCTCGACAAGGGGCGCACGGTCAAGTTCCTCGACGGGCTGGTGGCGACTCCGCGCACGCTCGCAGTGCGCACCGCAGCGGACCTCGCGCACGCCTTCGACGAGCTGGAGCCGCCGCTCTGGCTGCGCGCCGCGTCGGGCGCGGGCGGCCGCGGGTCAATCCTGGTGCGCGAGCTGGACGAGGCGACGGCGTGGCTGCATTACTGGCGCGAGCGGCGCTGGAAGTGGCTGGTGCAGGAATACCTGCCGTGCCGCAATTTCAACTGGACCGGCATCCTGTGGGAAGGCGAGCTGGTTACCTCCGGTTCGTCGGAGCGGCTCGACTACCTGATGGCAGCCGCGGCGGTCTCCGGCATCACCGGCAACATTCGCACCGGCCGCACGCTCCACGACGAGCGGCTCAATACCATCGGCGCCGCAATCTGCGAACGACTCGACGGCTCGGGCACGGTCTCGGTTGACCTGCGCGAGGACCGCGACGGCCGACCACTCGTTACCGAAATCAACGCTCGCTTCGCGGCGCGCCCCTGGCTCTACACCGGCGCCGGCGCCAACTTTGCCGCCGCGATTGTCGACCTTGTTGAGGGGCGCCGGCCGCAAATGCCGCAATTCGACGCGCCGCGGGCCGGTATGCTCGAAATCCGGCAGGTCGATGCCGAGCCGGTCATCGTCCCCGAAGCGGAGCTGGATGACTACCGTTTCAGCACCGAGTCATAGAGCCGCGCCAGCCGCTCGGCAGCCGCGTCCCAGTGGAATCCCGACTCAGCCAGCGCGCGGCCGCGGCGTCCCATCGCGTCGCGCGTGGCAGGGGAGTCGCGCAGCTCGCGGGCGCTGCGGCGCAGCGCCCGCCAGTCGCCCCACGCGAAGGTGGCGCCGATTTGTTCGTCGGCGACAAAATGCCCCATCAGCAGCTCGCTGCAGGTAATGACCGGTACGCCGGCGCACATCGCTTCGAACAGCTTGTTGGGTGCGCTGAGCCGGCTGTTGAGGTTGGCTGGGTCGAGCGCCATCAGCACCGCGTCCGCTTCCAGCGTCAACCGTGCCACATCGCCGGGCGGGACCGGGCCGAGGTAGCGGCTGTGGCGCAGCCGCCGGCAGAGCCGTTCGAGCTGCGGCACCAGCGTTCCGAAGCCGCCAATCTGAAACTCGACGTCGCGCAGCCCTTCGATAGCGAGCGCGGTTTCGAGGATTCCGCGCGACGGCCGTTTCTCGAGGACACCTATATAAAGAACTTTTAGCTGTTTTCCGGGTTTCCGTGCCGCGATCGTCGCGGCTGGATAATCCTCCAGCCGTTTCAGGTTGCCGACCAGCGCAACCCCGTCGCGAACCAGCTCCGGCTGCGGCAGTTTCAGGACTGCGAGCGCTTCCTCCAGCGGCGCGCTGAACGGCGCGCCGCCCCCCTCGTGTCGCATCGCGGTCAGCCGTGCGAAGCCCTGCGGTCCCGCTGCCAGCACGCCATCGCAGCGGCGCAGCAGCCGCGCCTCGAGCTGGTGCAGCCGCAGCGCCGCACGGTGCGATACGGCGCCTTCGACCAGCGCCGGATAATTCTCGTGGCAGTCGTAGACCAGCGGCGCGCGCAGCAGTCGCGCCGCAAACAGACCGAGCGGCAGCGTGTCGAGGTCGTGCGCGTGAATTACGAGATCACCTCCCCGCAAGGCAATAATCCGCCGCAGACACCAGCACCAGAAGCGCGGCAGCTCGCGCACGAACGCCAGCGGTGCGTTGAGCGAGCAGGCGCGCCGGTAGCGCACGAGGCGCCCCCACCCGGCCTGCGCTTCGCAGTCGCTATCACCGTCGCGGTCCCATGCCAGCAGCGTCACTTCGTGGTCCAGCGCAGCGAGCGAAGCGGCGGTGTCGGCGACGACCGGCTCGGGCTGCGCGCCGCTGGTGAGGCGGGTGCGCAGCATCACGACATGGGCCACGCCGCGGGAGCCTGCGCCGGTTAAAGAGCGCGTTGCTACGGGCGAGCGAGTTCAGCGGCGACGAACTTTTCGCGCGTTTCATCGTCGGTGGCGAGCACGATGCGATGCAGCGCGGCTACCATCTGTGCGATGCCGGCGACGCCTTCACGGTAGTTCTGTACAGGCGACCGCGCTCCCGACTCGATAATCGCCTCGGCCGCCAACTGTCCGCTCTCGATGGCCAGCCGGATGCCCTCCCCCGAGAGTGGGTTGCAGAGCCCTGCCGCGTCGCCGACGAGCAGCGCACCCGCAGCGTCGAGCCGCGGTTCCCCGAAGGGGATTGCCCAGCCCTCCTGCTGGACCACTTCGCCGAGCTTGGCTATGCCGTTCTGCTCGAGCCATTCGCTGAAGCGGTCGAGCGATGGCATCAGGTCGGTCCGTTCCTCCTCAGTCATCCCGCTCCCGATCTTGAGCAGCCCGCCCTTCGGTACGGTGTAGGCGTAGAACGGGCTGAGCATCCCGGCGAAAACGCAGTGGAAGTCGGCCGGCAATTCACCAGCGACCCGCACCAGCCGCTGGCCGACGAGCATTTTCGGCGCGGCCGCGTCTGGCGCGAGCCTGCGCCGAACCAGTGAGTGGACTCCGTCACCGCCCACCAGCTGTGCAGCCGTTGCTTGCCGCTCCTTGCCACGCTGGCTGTAGCTGATGCTGAATCCGCCGTTCGCTTCCACGTCCGAAACCCGCGCGTCATGCTGCACGGTCGCGCCCGCGAGCGCCGCGCGGTCGCGCAGCCACTGGTCGAAATGGTCTCGCTTCACGTTGAGCAGGCGACTCTCCCGCACGCGTCCGCCGTTCGCCTCGCCGCTCGGGGGGGTGTAGCGCAGGCGAAGCTCCCCCTGCTCCGCCAGCACCTCGGGCGGCAGCGGGGCGCCAAACACTTCCTCGATGAGTTCCTCGGTGATTTCGGGCAGGATTCCGCCGCATGGCTTGTGCCGCAACGTCCCGCCGCGCTCGAGTAACAGCGTCTCCAGTCCCGCCACGGCCGCAACGGCGGCCGCGGCGGCGCCCCCGGGGCCGCCACCGACCACGATTAGGTCCCACTCCAGGGGCATCAGTGCCTCATACGCTGAAATTCCGCTCGGCGCTGGCATGCTGGTCGGCGGTCGTAGTAGGCGTCGTGGGTTGAATGAACCTGGCGTTGAATTCCGGGTTGACGTTGTCCATTACCGCCTCCAGCAGCGGCAGCTTCAGGTCCGCCTGCGCCTCGAAGGTGCCAGCGTACGCCTCGCCCTCCTCGCCCAGCTGGTAGCAAGTCTTGCCAACGATATCCAGCACCACGCCGGGAATCCCGGCGTCACGGAACGCCTCGTTGCGCTTGATGAAGAACGCCTCGCAAGCGCAACCAATCCAGGACTTGACGCCTTGCGCCTTCATTTCAGCGAGTGTTGCCTTGAGATGCTTGAACTTGACGATGGTGACCGCTTCCAGCCCATTCTCCCGCGCCATGCGGTAGGCATCACCCATACTACAGAGACCGCACTCGTCGCATCCCTGCTTGAAGCGGTAGTCGCAATCAGGCAGCTTTGCGCAATAGGGGAGCAACATGACGGTCGCGTCCGACATAACCTGCTCGATGCTCTTGCCTTCGGGGACGTTTACGGGATAGACCGAGCTCGAGTCCGCCTCCGCAATCCCGATGCCACTGTAGGTGGTCTGCTCCAGCGCAAGCTTGACCGCGTCGCAGAAATCCCCCGGGGTGAGCCCGACCAGATCCACCTTGTGCTTTTCGAAGAAGCGCATGATGACCGGGCGCACCTGGGGAAACGGGGTGTTCATCAACTCCGCCTCCAGGTCCATGATTGCCCGGCGGGGATTGATGAAGAAGTCGCCCGTAATCAGGACCTGCCGCAGCCACGAGCGCTTGACGTCGACCGCGGCGTGAATGCGCAGCATCCCTCCCGGTCGCTTGTGGATTGAAGTGTAGATTTGCTTGTCCTCGGCCGGCGCCGTGATGGCGTTTATCCAGTCGTCCGACTCGATTTCAGGCAGTTTTGACGCAAATCGCTCCTGCTCCCATGCCGTCAGCTCGCCGGTTTCGAACTCGATTTCGAAGGCGTGCGCGAAGGCGCTGGCGAGCGCCGCCTGGATTTGCTCCCTCGCGGGAACCTGCGACAGCAGGTCCGAAAGGCAGGAGACCCGCTCGCGAGCGGTCTCGAGCCCTCGCGGCGTGAGTTTCTCGTTCGGAATGCGTAGCGCCAGCAGCATCGCCTCGATGTCGAACTCGACCAGCACCGTCCCCTGGTAGAGGAAGACCCCGTCGTCGGCGACCCCGCCGGTGCCCGAGATTTTGCGTCCCTCGACCTCAATGTCGTTGCGCGGCCTGAACTCCGCCGCCACTCCGAGTTCCTGCAGGCCGGCGGCGGCCGCCTCGCAGATGGTACGGGTCAGCCCGGTCATGTCCCGGCCCGTAAAATCGTCGAGGGAGCCGACCAGTTCCCACCCAATCTGGGTCGCGTCAAAGTAAATCGCGCCGCCGCCAGTCAATCGCCGGTTGATATCGACACTGTGCTTCGCGCACCAGTCAACCCGTGCCTCTTGGGCAACTACTTGGTGGTGGCCAACGAGCACCGCCGAAGGTGAGAATTGCATGAAGCGCAGCGTGTTCGGGACCTCGCCGGCAACGCGCGCGTCGAAGAGTGCCTGGTCCAGCGCCATGTTCTCGGCGGCGGTGTGGACGCCGGTGTCGAGCAACCGCCACTTTCCCGCTTCGCGGCTCAATTGCAGCAGCCTCCCTTCGCTTCGTCATCCATCAGGCAGCAGCAGCCCGACGAGACCGAGATGTCGAGCCCCAGCTCGCGCGCAAAGTCGTGCCCTTCCTCGGAAGGGTACGCCATCCCGTTCACCCCGGCCCGGATGACCAGTCGGTCGGTCTCGACCTTGTGCTCCCCCGGCGGGCGCGCGCAGCCCATGATGACCGTCGTATCCGGCATCGCCAGCCGGCAGGCGAGCACTACGCGGGCAATCTCCAGCGGGGTGCTGGTGGGCGAGTTCTCCATCGGTGTCCCGAGCAGTGGCTTGAACGCGACTACCATCACCCGCTCCGGGTTGTGGCGGGCAATCATGCGCACTGCTTCGGCTTCGCCCCGCAACTCACCGCGCTGCAGCCCGACCACGATGTGCGGCATCAGCGGCACTCCGTACCTGTTGAGCAGCTCCATCGAATGCTCGAACGCCTCCTTCATGAGGTCGAGGTGGTAGATTTCGCGGATGGTGTCGTTCGAGCCCATGATATCGAGCATCGCCCCGTCGATACCTGCTTCTCCCAGCGCGGCGGCCACCTCCTCGTAGACGACGCCCGTATGGACGACAATCGCGAGCCCCAGCTCCTGCTTGGCGCGCTTGATGGTCGGGATGAACCGCAGTAGCGGCACATCGCCCGCGAGGGTCGAGCCACCGCTCACAAGGCAGCCGGTGCCCCCCCGCTCGACGGTTTTGAGAAACATATCCCAGAGCGCCTCCGGAGTGGTGGCTGGTATCATGGTCTCAACCATCTTCGCATCGCAATGCTCGCAGCCGAGGGAGCAGGCGGGGCCGGTAATCGAAATCGAGGGGAACCGGAAGGGGTCGTCTTCGGCAATGTGCTCAGTCTCGTACGAGACCATTCCGGGAACATTGAGTGAGATGCTGTTGCCAAAACGCTGGCGGGACTGCGTCCACGCCTGCTCGAAAAGCGGCTCGAGCTCCGCCTCGGGGGCAGTCATACAGAAATCGATGATATCCTGGCGAGTTTCAGTCATCGTCAAAGGGATCAATTTCCTCATCCTCCTTTCCGTCGTAGTCCAGCAGCTGCCGCCGCGCGTGGACGATATCGGATTCCTCGGGTGGAATCGGGAAGTTGCGCCAGCGTCCCTGCGCCGCCTGGTAGGGCGTGCAGTTCCCGAACGGTCGATTGCAGGCGCAATCGA
Source organism: Candidatus Poseidoniia archaeon (assembly GCA_030748895.1). Classification (NCBI taxonomy): domain Archaea; kingdom Methanobacteriati; phylum Thermoplasmatota; class Candidatus Poseidoniia; species Candidatus Poseidoniia archaeon. The sequence continues at coordinate 54,146 of JASMLC010000003.1, read as the reverse complement.
CCGTTTTCCCGGCACAGCCCGATGTCATGAACGCCTTCCCCTCGTCAATGAGCTGCTTGAGCAGTTCCGACTCGAGGTCGAAGTCCACGATATTCCCCTTGTCATCAAAGGCCATCGCGTCGCCGCGGCCGAAATGCTCGTTGATGATGTAGCGCGCGAGCTGTATGCGGCGGTAGGAACCGATTGGCGGCTGCGGCCACTCGCCGAGGGCCGTTCCAGGCTCGGGGTTGAACGAGAAAAGGTGCGTCAGCGCGCCCATGTCGTACGCCTCCTGCATGGTCGCCACCATCTCCTGCTCGGTCTCGCCCAGCCCTGCGACAAGGTGGATGCCGGCGTTGCGCGGGCCGAAGACCTCGATGGTGTCGACGACGATTTCCCAGTACTGATCCCAGTCCAGCGGCCCCTGCACGTCCTTGCCGCGCACGGAGTTGAACACCTTACGGGTCGCCGCGTCAAGCGCAGTGGCGACCATGTCGGCCCCTGCCTCTTTCGCCCGGATTAGCCATTCCTTGTCAATTACCGTTGGCATCAGCAGGATTGAGATGCGTGAGGTGGATTCCGAGAGCTTGCGGACCGCGTCAATCGTATCCTCCCGCGCCCCGCGATTGAGTACCATCGAGACGCAGACGCGTTCGATGTCCGGCACCGAGCCGCTGCTGATGGACTCGTTTACCTGATCGAGAGAGACCAGCGGCCAGTTGACCCGGATGAATGAGCGGTCGGTCCAGTCATCCTCCGATTCGCGCGACTTGGCCAGGCCGCAGTAGCCGCACCGCGCATGGCAGCCATCCTCATAGTCGAGCAGGACGTTAATCGAGTGCAGTTTCGCCCCGCGGTAGAACTGCCCCTTCTCGGCCCCCATCACCAGCGCTGCTGCCTGACTCGTGCGCACATGCGTTATCGTCCCTCCCGCATCGCTTTCGCAATTCTTCCCGGCCGCGGCTGCTATCGGCAGTTCAATCATCGCAGCTCCATCGACCGTTTTCCATTCTCCACCACATCATTCCTCCCGGCTATTTAGCCAGAACTGCCCTTTGGCGGGCGTCAGCGGGCGCCCCATCCAGAGCGGCCTGCGCAAGCCGTCGGGATGCGTTTCGGTATCCTTGGCCCACTGGTTCCACTCCTTGAAGTATGCGAATGACCGGTCGGTATCGACCTCGATATCACCGTATTCGTCGTCGAGGCCCGGTTTCGTGAGCTTAACTTTCTGGAGCCAGCAGTGCGCCCCAGAAATGGGGTCGGGCTGCACCGCGTGCGTCAGGTTCTGGTGGACGCCACCGTCACGCCACCACACGCGTCGGGTGTCGGCGTCCTTCGATTTCCACGGGCGGATACCAGCGAGCGTGCGCATGCGCCAGCGCCCCGGCTCCGGGTTCGTGATGTCGACCCTGGCCGACATGTAGCGGTTGCCGGCGTCCTGCTGCCGCCGCCACCTCCCGATGTGGTGCGAGCAGCCGACGATGCCGGGCTTGATGGATTCGGTGACCCACACCTTGTCGACGAAATGCCCAATTTCGGTCTCGATTTTCAGCAGGTCCCCGTCGCTGACGCCCAGTTCGCGGGCGTCCTGCGGATGGAGCCAGACCGGGTTGCGGTGCGCAATCTCGGCCAGCCATTTCGAGTTGGCCGAGCGCGAGTGGATGTGCGTCGGCAGCCGGAAATTGGGCAGCAGCACATACTCGCCCGCCTCGTGGTTGAGACGCTCGGGGTGGATGTGCGAGCGGATGCGATAGTCGGGGATTGCGTGCTCGGGATGGCCGAAGTCTACCATCGTCTGCGAGTAGAACTCCTGCTTGCGGCTCGGCGTCGGGAAGCCGAGCCGCTGAGTGCCTTCGATTTCAACGCCTCCGTCGGCAACTTCAGTCTCGTGCTTGTCGTAGACCGCCGGCTCGACCAGGAAGGCGCCATGCTTGCGCATGTAGTCCAGCGGCGACAACTCCTCTTCCGCGGCCGCCTCGGGCAAGCCCTTGACGTGCTCGAAGATGTAGCGGTAGTATTCGTCGACGGTGATACACTCGCCCGCCCGGTACGGCGACTCGAAGTGCTTGCGGATGCCGAGCGAGCCGTCATGGTCGATGTGCCAGGAGAGCTCAATCCAGAACTCGTCCTCCTCCCACACTTCGCCCGGGTTGGCCTCGTGGGTGAAGCGCACCGGCTTCCCCTGCCGACGGGCGAACTCGCGCAGTACCGGCTGGCGGAACGCTATCCACATCCCGGCGTGCGTTTCGTAGGAGTTGATGTCGTGCCGCTCGCTGGCGTGCCCCATTGGGAGCACGTAGTCGGCGAAGAAGGCGGTCTCGTTCCAGGTCGGGGTGAGCGCGATGTGACAGCCGACCGCCTCCGCATTCGAGAGCATCTCAATCCAGGAGAAGCCGTCGGGGAATGTCCAGACCGGGTTGAAGACCCGCGTGAAGTAGACGTCCATGCTGCCGCGCCCGTCCTTGATCAGGTGCGGCAGTATCTGGCTCATCTCGTAGTGGGAGAGTGTGTATTCGGGCGGCCAGATGAGTTCGTTCCACGCCTCCTGCGGCGGCGGTACGTCGAAGAAGGTGGGGTGGAACTTGGTCCAGGCGCTGGGCGAGGTCCCCCCTTCGGTGCCGACCGAGCCGGTGAGCACGTTCAGGAAATGCAGCGTGCGTGCCACCTGCCAGCCGCCGAGGTTGCCGATGGCGCCCGCCCGCCAGACATGGGTCGAGAGTCGGCTGCCGGCGCTGGCGACCACCTTTGCGACTTCGGCGACCTGCTCGACCGGCACCTGGCATTCCGCGGCGGCGAACTCGAAGGTGTATTCCGCGTATTGCTCAATCAGCCGCGTGACGAAGTGCTCGAACGTCGCGTCGTCATCGGGGTGTGCGGCTGCCATCCACTCCGGCCAGTTGACCCATTCCTCGAGGAAACGACGGTCGTAGAGCTCCTCGACGAGTATATAACGAGCGATGGCGAGGAACAGCGCCGGCTCGGAGCCGGGATAGACCGGCAGCCAGTGGTCGGCCATCGAAGCGGTGTTCGAGAGCCGCGGGTCGAGCACGATGAGCTTGGCGCCGTTCATCATGCCTTCGACGATGCGCTGTGCGTGCGGATTGAAGTAGTGGCCGGTCTCGAGATGTGAGCTGACGAGCAGGATGACCTTCGCGCTGGAATGGTCGGGGCTCGGCCGGTCGAACTTATGCCACAGCGCGTAGCCGCAGCGGGCTCCCGCCGAGCAGATGGTGGTGTGCGAGTTATGGCCATCGACGCCCCATGCCTTCAGCACCCGCTCGGCGTAGCCTTCGTGCCCGGGGCGGCCGACGTGGTAGACCACCCGCTCGCGTGCGCCGGTGTTGAGCGAGTCGCGAATTTTCGTCGAGATTTCGTCCAGCGCCTGCTCCCACGAGATGCGCTCCCACTCTCCCGCGCCACGGTCGCCCTTGCGCTTCAGCGGGTGCAGGATGCGTTCGGTATCGTTAATCTGGTTGATGGTCGCCGGCCCCTTAGCGCAGTTGCGGCCGCGGCTGGCGGGATGCGCCGGGTTGCCCTCGAACTTGCGCACCCGGCCGGTCTCCTTGTCAACCCAGGCGAGCATCCCGCAGGCTGATTCGCAGTTGAAGCAGGTGGTTGGCACTAGCGAGTAGCGATGCTCGACACGCTCCGGCCAGGCGTTGGCGTCGAGTTCGATATGGTCGTCCCACTCTTCCGGGCCGGGGTAGTGGCGCAAGGGGCGCGTCGCCCCTTGCGCCTCTTCGCGGTCGATGCGGGGAATGATACCAATTCCCTCGGCCATCCGCTCGATAAACGTCTTTTCGGACTTCATATCAGGCTCTCCAGTTGCGGCTCCTGCACCACTTTCCGGCCGTGCAGCAGGGCTGCCGCCAGTACTGCCAGTGCCGCCAGGATGTAGAGCGGCGCGGGGCTGGTAAGTATCAGCAGCGTGGCGGAGCCGATGACAATAGTCTCGAGCATGAACTTCGCCGGCAGCGCGGCGTCGCGCGACCACGAGCGTCCCTTCGCCTGCTGGAACAGCCACGCCGTGTAGACGGCGGTGAGCGCGGAGAGCGGGATGCCGGCGTAGGCGAGCCAGCGCAGGAGCGATTCGTCAAGTTCGAAGAACAGCACCGCGGTGGTGGCGGCCAGGATTCCACCGAAGCTCGCCAGCAGGTAGGCGCCCCTGACGAGCCACGAGCTCCAGTTGGGCCGCAGCATGATGTAAAGAAAGCGGTCGGGCCGGTCAAGGTCGAGCACGAGCAGCGCGCCGGTGATGCCCAGGAATGCAAGCCCGGTTCCCACCACCAGCCACCAGAGCTGTGTTTCCATCTCGAGATAGTCGCCGAGCCAGAGCAGCGTCGCGACCAGATAGGTCCCTGACGCAATCGCCTTGGTCCAGATGTAGGCGGAGACTTCCCAGCCCCAAAGGACGCCTTTCGACGGCGCGTCGTAGGCGCGTTTAGCCTGCGGGGATTCGTCGGCCAGCTTGGCGGCGACGTCGCAGATGATGGCGCGGTCGCGCGGCGGCGCCTCGCTCGCCTTCTTTTCCAGCGCGAGCTGGATTAGCAGCGAGTTGTTGTCGGCAGCTTCGAGCCGCTGCTCGGCGTATTTCGCGAAATGGCCGACGCCGGCGACCTGCTCGCTCCACATCCCGGTCCCGGTGCGCGCGGTGGCGGTGGGGTCGAGCATCTCCTCGCTCGCATCGATGTAGAAGACATTTGGTTTCGCTCCCGAATCGGGCTTGCGCACCGTCGTCTCATGGATGGCAACAAGCTGCGCTATCCTCGAGCCGGGGTCGTCAAGGTCGCCCGAGATGATGGCCTCGGTGGGGCAGACGATAACGCAGGCTGGCTCGTAGGAATTCTCGAGCCGGTGGACGCAGTAGTTGCACTTCGCCGCGGTGCCCTGATTGGGGTCTATGTAGAGCGCGTCGTAGGGGCACGCCTGCATGCAGGACTTGCAGCCGATGCAGCGGGCATCGTCGAAATCGACGATGCCGTCATCGCGGGTGAAGAGTGCGGTGGTGGGGCAGAGGGTGGTGCAGGGCGCGTCCTCGCAATGGTTGCAGCGGTGGACGCTGAATTCGCGGCTGCTGTTTGGGAAGGTCCCTTTCTCGATGTACTTGACGTGGGTACGGTTCACCCCGATGGGGACATCGTGCTCCGACTTGCAGGCGACCGTGCAGGCGTGGCAGCCGATGCAGGACCGGTTGTCGATGACGAAGCCGTAGTTGGTCATGCGGCAACACCCTCGATTCCCATTGCCGAGTGGACCAGGTCGATGATATCCTCGACGGCAATTTCCTCCTCGTGTCCGCTAGTCTTGGCCGCGTCGGAATACATGGTCATATCCTTGGGGCAGGCGACCAGGAAGCGCGAGACACCGACCGAAAGCGCTTCCTCGATGCGCATCTCCGAAGGGCGCTGCGTCATGTCGTCATGGTCGTTGAGCCAGATTTGCCCGCCGCCAGCGCCGCAGCAGAACGAGTTCTCGCGGTTGCGCGGCATCTCGACCAGCTTTAGCCCGCATCCCTCGATGACCTGCCGCGGTGCGTCGTAGATGTTGTTGTAGCGCCCGAGATAGCAAGGGTCATGGAAGGTAGCGTTGCCTGCCAGCGGCTGCTCCAGCCGGATGGCCCCAGCCTCGATGAGTTCGACCAGCAGGGTCGAGTAGTGCACCACCTCGTATTCGCCGCCGAGCGCCGGATACTCGTTCTTGAGCGCGTTGTAGGTGTGCGGGTCAGTGGTCATGATGCGGTTGAATTCGCACTTCGCGAGCAGCTCGATATTCTGTTCCGCGAGCGACTCGAAGAGTCCCTCCTCACCCACCCGCCGCACGTCGTTGCCGGCGCTGCGCTCGCCCTTGCGGATGACGCCAAAGTCGACTCCGGCGGCGGCCAGTACTTCGGCCACCTTGCGGGTAGTGGCGGTGCAGGACTGGTTGAACGAAGCGAAGTCGCCGACGAACCAGAGCAAGTCGACCGGCTCCTTGCGGGCGTCCTTGAGCTCGAGCTTCTTCGCCCACTTGCTCCGCTTGCGGTTCGATTCGCCGAAGGAGTTGCCCTGCTCGTCAAGGCTGCGCAGCACCTCGCCCAGCTCGTCGGGCATCTTGCCGTCGAAAACCAGGTTGCGGCGCAACTCCAGAATGTCGTGCATCGGTTCGTTGCCGACCGGGCAGACCTGCACGCAGGCGTAGCAGGCGGTGCAGGACCAGGTCGCGTCGGGCGAGATAGCGTAATCCAGCAGGCTCTCCCGCGCACCGCCCGCCGCCACTTCCGCCGCATTGGCGTTGATGTGGTAGCGCTTGTTAATTTCCAGTGCTGACGGCGAGAGCGGTGTGCCGCTCTCGTGCGCCGGGCAGACTTCGTGGCAGCGGGTGCACATGATGCAGGCGAACGGGTCGAGCACCTGCGGCCACGGCAGCCCCGTCAGCGTCGTGCTGCCCGGCTGCGCGGGGTCCTGCACAGCGTCGAGCGCACCGCGCGGAGTCTCGCGCCGCAGCGCCAGGTTCACCGGCGCCACCATCAGGTGGATGTGCTTGCTGCGCGGGAAGTAGGGAATGAACAGCAGGATGAGCCCCAGCGCCAGCCACCACGTGGCGCGAATCGCCTGCTCCAGCAGCCCCGGCTCCATTCCAGTGAAGAGCGGCAGCAGCAGGCTGGCGGTCGGCATCCAGGGGTCGGGGCCGCCCGCTTCCGCCAGCCGCAGCGCGCTGCCCACCCAGCGCGAGCCGACGTGCAGCAGGATGAAGCCGCCGACGATGAGTGAGTCGCGCCGCACACCGCCCGCGGCGACGCCGGGGTGCAGCAGCACGTTGGAGTTGAACCCCAGCACCTTTGGTTTCGTGATGAAGCGGCGGTGCAGGAAGAAGAGCATCCCCACCAGCACGAAGACGCTGAAGAGGTCGGTCAGCAGATTGAAGCCGTCCGCCACCGACCCCTGCCAGACCGTTTCCCAGTCGGGGACGAACGCTTCCAGCACGTCTACCACGTTAACCAGCAGGTAGAAGCTGAAGCCGAAGAAGATGAAGGCGTGGAAGATGTTCACCAGCGGCCGCGCGCTCGCGAGTGGCTTCTGCATCGCCACTTCCAGCAACGCCCGCGCGAAGCGGCCCGGCAGGTTGTCCGACCGGTCCGCCGGCTGCCCTTGCCTCACCGTCGCGAAAATCCGCGCGAAGCCCGGCCACGCCAGCGCCAGGCAGGCGCCCAGCAGCGCCAGGAACGCCAGCCGGTCAGCGAGCGGGAGCAGCGCGGCCGCCCTCCCGGCTCATTCCAGCTCCTCGACCAGTTCTTCGCAGACGTCGAACAGGTCCTCGGCGAGGCCGTAGTGGGCGACGTCGAAGATAGGCGCGTCCTCGTCGCTGTTGATGGCGATAATCGTCGCTGAATCCTTCATCCCTTCGATGTGCTCCGGCGCGCCGGAGATACCGAGGGCGATGTAGACACGTGGCTTGACCTTGAAGCCCGATTTACCAATCTGCCGTGATTTTTCCATCCAGCCGGCGTCGACGATGGGCCGCGAGCAGGCGAGGTCGGCGTCGAGCAGCTCGGCCAGCTCTTCCGCCAGCTCGATATCGTCCTTGCTCCCGATTCCGCGGCCGACCGCCACCAGCACTCCCGACTGGGTGATGTCAACGTCCCCCGCCTCGGGCTCGATGAGCCGGCTGAAGCGCACCTTCCCGGCCAACTCCGGGACGGCGAGCTCGCTCACCGAAGGCGACCCGGTAACGCGACCCGTGTCCCCGTCGCAGGCGCCCGGCAGTAGCATCGCCACTGCCGGGCTGGAGACCTGCGAGCTGACGCCCAGCTTGCCGCCGTAGAGCGAACTGCTGCAGGCGAACCCCCCGTTGGCGCCCTCGACGGCGGTGCAGTAGGCGACCAGCGGCAGCCCGCGCGCGGCGGCGACCGGGCCGGCAATATCCATCCCCATCGAGGTCGAGCCGACCAGCAGCAGGTCGGGCGAGTACGCCTCGACCGCCGCACTGACGGCTGCTGCGTAGCCCTCCGGGTTGTAGTCGTCGTCGCCACCAGCGTCGATGACGCTGCCGGCGGCGCCCAGTTCGCCCGCCTTGCCCGCCATGGAGCCGAAGGTGACCGCGCTCACCTCGCCCGCCCCGAGACCAGCGGCGAGCCCGAGTAGCTCGAAAGTAATATCGGCGAACTCGCCCGAGAGATGCTCGCAGACGACCATCACGCCGCCCATTACGCCACCCCCTCGCCGCGCAGTACTTCCAGCAGCGCGGTCGCGTCGTCGAGCATCTTCGCCCCCGCACCGGTCTCGGGCGGCGCCATCGCGGTGATTTGGCTGCCCGTTCCGGCTTCGCCAGCGTTAACCGCCAGCGTCTCGAGCGTCGCCGATTGCTGCACCTGCCGCACCTTGCTGACCGGCGCGTAGCGCGGCGGCTGCCGCGCCGCCTGGATGCCGAGCACCGCCGGGAGCGTGACCTCGAACTCGGCCATCACGCCGTCGGAATACTCCTTGTTTACCGTCGCGACGCCATCGGCGACAGATACGCCGGTGACGACCGAAACGCACGGAAGTCCCATTTGCGCCGCTAGCAGCGGCCCCAGCTGCCCTTCGCGGTCATCGACCGACTGGACGCCGGTCAGGATCAAATCGAAGCTGCTTTCTGCTAGCGCAGCGGCGAAGGCTGTCGCCTGTTCGCCCGAGCCCCCCGGCTGCACGCCGGTGAGTTGCACTGCACGGTTGGCTCCCTTTGCGAGCGCGGTGAAAAGCAGCTTTTCGTTTTCCTCACCCTCCAGCGCAAGGGCAACGACCTCGTCTTCCTCGCCACCGAGCAGCAGTGCCTCTTCCAGCGCGTGGTCGTCGAATTCGTTAAGCTTGAACTTTAGCTCATCTGTGTCGAGCGCCTTCCCCGAAGCGTCAACCTCGAGTTCCTCGACCAGGTCGGGCACCATTTTCAGCAGGACTGCGATTTTCATATTTGCTCCTTCAGCCGTCTCCAAGGCAGCTGGCAATGATTTCGATGATATCGAGCACCTCCAGCTTGCCATCGTTCCCGGTCGATTTCACCGCGTCCTCGAAGCGCGAGACCTCGTAGGGACAGCAGACTACCAGCACCTCGGCGCCGACCTCGACCGCCTCCCGGACCCGGTTCTCGGACAGCCGCTCGGTGGTGTGGTCGGCGACCATCCCGTCGAGCCACATCCCGCCTCCGCCACCGCCGCAGCAGTAGCCCTGCTGCTTGCAGCAGAACATCTCGACGAACTCGATGCCGGGGACCGCCTCGATGAGCGTGCGGGGAGCTTCGTATTCGTTGTTGTGCCGCCCGAGGTAGCAGGGGTCGTGGAAGGTGACTTTGCGGGCAAACTCGCCGGTGAACATTTCCGTCAGCTGCTCCACCTTTTCGGCCAGGAACTGCGTGTAGTGCTGGACGTTGTATTCGGTCCCGGTCAGCTTCGGGTACTCGTTCCGGAAGGCGTTGTAGGCGTGCGGGTCGCTCACCACCAGCCGCTCGTGCGGGTTCTGCTCGAACAGCGCGTGGTTGTGCTCCGCCAGCTCCTCGAAAAGCCCGCTCTCGCCGCAGAGCCGCTGCGAATCCCCGTCGCAGCGCTCGTCGCGCCCGAGGATGCCGAAATCGACCCCCAGCCGGTTGAAGACGCGCACCATCGCCTTCGCGGCGTCGTTGCCGCGCGGGTGGTAGCTGAAGTAGTCGCTGACGTACCAGAGCACATCCACCTCGCCCGGCTCCTTCGAGAGGTCGCGCACCGGCTCGTCGAACTTCTTCAACCAGCGCATCCGCTTGCGCGCTGACTCGCCCATCGGGTTGCCGTACTCGGCGACGTTCTGTAGCATCTCCTGCAATTCACCGGGGACGTTGCCGTCGAGTATCGCCTGCTCGCGTACAGCCGGCATAATCTGCATCATGTCCACCTCCTTGGGGCAGACCCGCAGGCAGTTGTTGCAGGTGGTGCAGAGCCAGAGGTCGGGGTGGTTGAACAGGTCCAGCCCGGTCTGCAGCTTGCGGTAGAGCTTGCGCGGGCCATACGAGCCGACGTTGTCCACCGGGCAGACGCCGATGCACTCGGCGCACTGGTAGCACCAGCCCATAGACTCGCCGCCCGACAGGTCGGTGACCCGGTCGAGGAAAGTAAAATCATACTCGGTCAGTTCGCGCGGCACCCACATCCGGTTCCAGGCGCCGGAGACGTCGATACCTTCGATGACAGCCTCCTCTTTCTCGACGAATTCCTGATACTTGTGGTCACCCACGTGCAGCCACCTCCAGCCCGCGCACGCCGAGCACCCGCTCGACAAGCTCGGGGAGTTCCGGCAGGATGCGGTTGAATTCGTCCGAAAGCTTGAGCCGGAAGACGGTGTACATGTAGACGGCGTGGACGCAGGCGAGGAGCAGGTTGGTGCCCAGCATGCCGGCGGCGTTCCCGGAGAGGTTCCGCGCCTGCCCGACCTCGTTCACCAGCCGCACTGCGGCGCCGACGTTGCGGTACCGCTCCGCGGGGCTTGCACCGCCGATTTCGACCCCTTCCTGCACGACCATCGGCAGCGCGCCCGAGCCGGTGGCGGGGTCCCAGACCCAGCTGGTCCAGAGGCAGTACTGCTCGGGGTCGTGGAAGTGGAGCAGTTCGCTGGCGAGGTTGATGGACCGGCGCTCATCGAGCTTCCCCTCGAACGCGGTCAGGAAGCGCTCGAAGCGGTCGCCCACGTCGCCCTCGCCGTAGAGCAGCTCCTGCGTTTGTTGGCGGAAGGGCTCGACGCCGACCAGCCGCAGCAGCCTGCGTGCCTTGCGCCGGATTGAGAAGACGTGGCTCAGCAGCAGGACGAAGTCCGCCTTCGCCAAAGCTGCGAGCCGTTTAGGGGCGAGCAGCTCTGCGAACAGCTCCTGTTTCGCCTCCAGTCGCTGGGCGATGTTTTCGAGCTCGCGCAAAGTGGCGAGCTTGGTCGCCTCCTTCAGGAATTCTGCCGAAGATTCGGAGTCGACCACTTCCTGGACGGTCAACGAATCGTAGAGCATGTTATTCGACTACCGGCAGCTGGATGCGGCGCACGAACGCGCATGCCTTGAGCGCTGCGGCACCCCCCATTGAGATGGAATCCTCGAGGTCGGCCGGTCCCGCGGCCGCGCCGGCGACGAAAATTCCGTCGACCGGGGTCTGCACTGTGTTCAGCGCACCACCCACGGTCTCTATCCAGCCGTGACATTCGAGCGGCAGGTTGAACATTTCGGCCATCGCGATGGTGCCGTCGCTGGGCTCCATCCCGACGGACAGGATGACGACGTCCATCAACACCTCCATCGGCCGCCCCATAGTGGTATCCTCGCCCTTGACCATGACCGAGTCCCCCCGCATGGTGACTTCGCTGACGATACCGCGGATGAAGGCGACTTTCTCCTCCTCCTGCGCCTTCCAGTAGAGTTCATCCTCCCAGAAGCCGTACATGCGCATGTCGATGTAGAATACGATTACTTTGCAGTCCGGCAGCAGCTGCCGGATTTCAATGGCCTCTTTGGTGGCGATACCGCAGCAGACCTTCGAGCACCACTTGTTCCCCAGCTGGCGGTCGCGGCTGCCGACGCACTGGATGAAGCAGACCTGCTTCGGCGGCTCCCCTGTCGACGGCCGGACAAACTTGCCCGCCTTGAGCATCTTCTCGGCGTCGACCAGCGTGATTACGTCGTCGTACTCGTAGTAACCGTAGCGCTGCGTCTCCTTGCCGGGGTCGAAGTGCTTGAATCCGGTGGCGACGACCACGGCGCCGACCTCGACCACTTCGGACCCGCCCTCCGTCTCGAGCGTAACGCTCAGGTCGGGCGCGGTCCCCTCGACGGCCGTAATAGTGCTGTCGAGCCGGATGTCCGCGAGCGAATCGTTCGTGACGGCGTTAACCATGCGCGCCATTGCCACTTCGGTATCTTCCATGTCGGGCGTCAGCGCCGCGTAGCTGGCCGAGATGGGGGTGCCGCCCAATTCGTTCCGTTGCTCCACCAGCACCAGCTCGTATCCCAGCTCGACGACGCCACGCGCCGCTTCAAGGCCGGCCGGCCCGCCGCCGATGACCATTATTCTGTTATTGCTCATCCAGGCATTCCTCCCAGGTAAGGTACTCTTCTGGATTGTCCTTCAGGTGGTCCGCAATTCCTTCGAACTCCTTCCACGCCTTTACGTGGTCAATCCCCATCAGTTCCAGCAGCGGCTTCATGTCGACGCCATGCCAGTGCAGCTGGCAGACCAGGTAGGGGTGCGCCCCCATCGAGAGCGCGGCGAACTGTGCGTCGGACATCACCGGGATGCCGACGTTGCGGCCGTGCGCCTGCGTCGAGAACTGGCTTTTGTCGAGCGTTGTGACGCAGCCGGTATCGTGGGTCAGCGTGACATCCGGGTCGGCCTCTATCTTCATGCGTTCAATCTTGCGGATGGTCGCGAACGAGCGGGAGAAGTCGCGGCTGACCAGAATGTGCCGGAAACCGAAGCCGCAGCAGTCGTGCCAGGTCGAGTAGTCCGCTACCTTGGCGCCCAGCGCCTTGACCAGCCCGGAGACGATGGCGGTACGCTGTCCATCATACAGGTCGCGGTCGTAGATGGCGTCCTCGACAACCAGCTTGTGGTAGTGGCAGGCGGGATGCACGGTCGCGGTGATTCTGGAGAAGTCGTAAACCTGTTTTTTGGCGATATCGTCCCGCATAACATGCACCCATTCGGAGTAGTGCACAATCTCCTCCGGGAAGACGAAGGGCAGCCCGAGTCGTTCCAGGATTTGTCGCACCTGCGCGCGCAGCTCGGGGTGGTGCAGCAGCTCGTTGCGCACCTCCTTGTAATGGCCGTAACTGGTGCCGCAGTGGATGAGCGGGAAGTAGCCGTCCAGCTTCGCCTGCGCGAAGTTGCGGCAGGCGACCGCCGCCTGCGCGGCCGGGTTCGAGGTGGAGGAGGCGTAGTAGTTCCAGGCGGTGCAGGAGGTCTGGTCACGCGGGTCGTGGTAGTCGAGGCCGAACTGGCGATTCAGCCAGAATATGGAGGTCGAGTAGCCGGGGATGTGCCCGCACTGGCCGCACGACTTGTGGTGCCAGGTGTTCTCGATGGGGATTTTCTTCTTGCGGCCATATTTCGTATCGACCTCCACGTAGGGTTCGGGGACTCGCTGCACCTCCAGTTCGCCCGCCGCCTCCAGCTCGAACAGCAGTTCCCGCAGGTCCTCGGTTGGCGGCTCCGCAGGCCGCTCGAATTCGCGCTCCGCCGCCTTGAGGGGGACGGATTTGTCAGCCATCTCCAGCTGGACCTGTGCGCTTGCCATCCTCAGTCAGCCCTCCAGTATGTTGTCAAAATCATCGATATCATAGCCGTGCTCCTCCAGCAATTCCTCCATGACCTCCTCCAGAATCATGAAGAGCCCCTCGTCGATATTCTCAATCATCTCGAGGTTGCCGGTCAGCTTCCAGATCATGTAGAGCTCCAGCCGGGTCTTCTCGCTGACGTCCCAAGCCAGCTCGACAGTGTGCATTGTCTCCGGGGGTATCGCCCGGCGCCAGATATCGAGGTTCTCCGAGACGTCGCGCACGTCCGGCCCCCAGTCCGGGAAGAAGTCAGGTTGCAACATATCGGGCGAGACCTGGGTACCGGTCGACATCACCTTGAAGATAATGCGGGAGTAGGCCTGGAGCGCCTCCTTGGCGGAAGCGAGCCCGTTGTTCACCGCCACTTCGCGCATGATGGTGATGATGGCTCCGGGATTGTTCTCGCGCGGACAGCAGGTGCAGGAGAAGCACTGCGAGCAGTCCCAGACCGAGTCGTTGAGCAACTCGTAGAAGGTGTGGACATCCTCGCGCGCCATCACCTGTGCGAAGACGCGCGGGCTGAAATCGTAGAAACGCGCTGAGGGGCAGGCAGCGACACAGATACCGCATTCGTAGCAGCCGTAGAGCTCGTGCGGATAGCGCATGTCCTGCGCCACTTGGTCAAAAAGTGCCTGTTTCTCCCCGACCAGCACGTCCTGGTATCCAGCATCCTTGTAGAGTGAGAGCACGCGTTATTCCTCGAAGCCCTCGCAGTGGATGCAGCTCGCCAGCTCCTTTTCCTGCATGTAATCCTCGTAGAGCGTAATCGCCTCCTCGACGCCGACCAGCCCCGCCCGGCCCCCCTCCAGGTCGGCGGGCGCAATGCGCACAATCCAGCCTTCCCCGTAGGGACTGCGATTCAGGATGGTGGCGTCGTCGGCGACCGCGTCGTTGCGCTCTGCGATATTGCCGGCGAAGGGCGAGCGCACCGGGCCGACCCACTTACCGCTCTCGACGGTCGCCACGCTTTTGCCTTTCTTGACTTTCTTGCCCACCTTCTTGGGGCGGCAGTGGATAATTGACCCTGCCAGCGTCTGCGCGATATCGGTCATCCCGATTTCGACCGTGCCGTCATCCAGTTCCCGTACCCAGATGTTGGTCGGCACGTCGTATAACAGGTCCGACGGCAGCAGGCAGTTCCGGACCAGCGCCATCAGTAAGTCAGCACCATGTCGCTCTCCAGCCCCGCCTCGGTCATGTAGGCTGCACCCACCACGTCGTCGCACTCCTCGATGAGGTCCTCCTTGGTCATGCCGTGCAACGCCAGCGAAGCGGAGCAGACGTACATTTCCACGCCCATCTCCTTCGCCTCGCGGATGAAATCAATAATCTTCTTGCCTCCTTCCACGGCGTCGAGGTTTTCGGCGACGCCTCTCTTCAGCAGCAGGGTACCATCAATCTGGAACACCATCTGCGCTTCACTGTCCATCGCTGCTGCCATGGTCGCCATATAGAATGGCGTCGCGCAGCGCTGCGGCGTGGCGGGGCCGGTAGTCATGAAAATTATTACACTACCATCGTCGTCGTCCATGTTTGCCTCGTGCGTTAATTCCCTTTCAGGAATGAATCTGTCCCCCCTCCCCGGTTTTCTGGTGCACGACGCCAAAGTCAAAATCCCATTCTCCCGAATCCAGTTTCTCCTGTACCTCGGCCATGCAATCCAGAATCTTGATGATGAAATTGTTAGCCAGGGAGTAATAGTACCGGGTTCCCTCCTGCCGGAAGGTGACGATATCCCTCTCGAACAGTATCCTGAGGTGCTGGCTGGTCACCGGCTGGAGCAGGTCGAATTTCCGCTGAATCTGCCCCACGGTCTTCTCCCCATGCTCGAGGAACTCGACTATTTTCAACCGGTCGGGATGGCCAAGGGTCTTCAGGATACGGGCAGCAGTCTGGATGAATTCAGTCGAAATTGTAGTTGCCACGGTTCACCGCTCAATCTTTGGCCGGCCACTATATACAAAAACCTGTATATAATATAATCTGCATATTCCGGACACTGCCAGTTCCGATGCCGTGCAGCCCGTAGTCAGGCTCAGACGAACAGCTGGATGTCGGCGTCCGCCGCGAACTCGAGGAAGGTCGCCGCGCCGCCGATATCGACGCCATCGATGAATTCTTCCTTCTTGAAGCCGAAGACGTCCATCGTCATCTGGCAGCCAATCAGCTTCACGCCGCTCTCGAGGCAGATATCGCGCAGCTCCTCGACGGTTGCAACGCCCTTGTTCTTGAAGGTCTTCTTCATCAGCGAAGTGGCGACCGTCTCGAAGCCGGGGACGTTGCCGCTCACGATGTTGGGGATGGGCCAGCTGAGGTTCTGGAACCCTTCCGGGCCGAAAGGCATCTTCATCGGCATCGCAGGGTTGCCCGCTGGCGAAACGCCCGCCTTGATTTTTTTCTTGAGCAGCGTCAGTCCGTAGAAGGTGAAGAAGACCGCCACCTCCATCTCCATCGCCACTGCGGTCGAGGCGAGGATGAAGGGGGGGTAGGCCCAGTCCAGCGTGCCCTTGGAGGCAATCAGTGCCATGCGCTTGGTTCCGTTTCCACTCATTTTTCTACTCGATGTATATTTAAGTTAGTTATTTCTTGCGGATGAAGAAAATGTAATCGCCGTCGTCCTCCGCTGTATCGAGCAGTGGATTGCCGGTGCGGTTGGTCCAGGCGGTGACGTCGCTAAGGGAACCGGGGTCGGTCGAGACCATCCGGAGCACCTCCCCGCTCCCGAGGCCATCCATGGTTTTCTTGGTCTTCAGGATTGGTAGCGGACAGCTGAGGCCGCTGCAATCCAGCTGGTGGTCCGCCTGCAAATCAGTCATTGCAGCCCACCCCTGAATCGGCTGCAAAAGTTTCGCCCCGCATCATACGTATCGGCCGCGGGATGGCTACAACTGTATTAATCTTTTCCAGCCCCAGCTCCGGCCGGGTGCTAGCGGCGCCGCTGCATGTACGCCGCCGCCGCTCGCGTTGCAGAGCAGCTCGCCGTGCAGTCATCCGCTCACGAAGCCTTTAAGCAAGGGGTGAAAAGGGGGGCGACGGTGCCGTCGTAGCTCAGTTGGCCAGAGCACCCGGCTGTTAACCGGGCGGTCAGCGGTTCGAATCCGCTCGACGGCGCCACGGCGCGCCACGCTCGCCAGCACGCACGCACGGGCCCGTAGCTTAGTCCGGTTAGAGCGCTCGGCTCATAACCGAGTGGTCGCCAGTTCGAATCTGGTCGGGCCCACCATTTACAGCGCCGCCCGCCGCCGCGCTGCTTCCTCCGCCGAGAGCGCCAGCAGCGCGGTCGTGCCAAGCCCCTCGACCGTCGCTGACGCGAGCGCCGAGCCGTGGTGCAGCGCCTCGACCAGCGTTTCGGCGTCGAGGGTGCGTTCCGCCAGCCAGCCGCACGCGGCGCCGGCGAAGGTGTCGCCGGCGCCGGTCGGGTCGATGAACTGCGCGGCGGGGTGCGCCGGGATGGTCGCGTCACCGCCGGCGTGGTAGAGCGTCGCGCCGGCCGCGCCGCGCTTGATGACGACGAAGCGCGGCCCCGCGTCGAGCAGCGCCACGCCCGCCGCGTCGAGTGAGGCGGCGCCGCTGTATGCCAGCGCCTCGGCGTCGTTCAGGAACAGCAGGTCGGTCTGCGCGACAACCTGTTCGAGCGCGTCGCGCTGAATCTCAATCCATAGGTTCATCGAGTCGGTAGCGACCCAGTCTGCTTGCACCTGCTCGAGGAGGCGCAACTGGATGGAGGGGTCGTTGTTGCAGAGCAACAGCGCCGCTGGCTGGCGCCACTCCGCGGGAACGTCCCAGCTGAAGGCGGCGAGGATTTCGACACGCGTCTGGTGGGTAATCGCCTGCGCCATGTCGCCGCGGTATTCTCCCGACCAGTGGAAGCTGCGCTCGCGCAGCCGCGGCACGCCGTCGAGCGCGACGCCGCGCTCGCGCAGCGTCGCCAGCGTATGCGGCGGGAAGTCGATGCCGGCGGGGCCGACCAGCCCCGGCTGCGTGAAGAAGCTCGCCGCGACCGAGGCGTAGATTCCGGCGCCGCCCACGATGGCTTCGCCGCTGGCGTGCGGCGTCCGCAAGTCGTCGAGCGCCAGGATGCCGCCAACCAGCAGCTTCAATCGATGACCACCTTCGCGCCCTCGACGTGCACCTGAAGCAGGATTTCAATTTCCACTCCCAGTTCGGCCGAAAGCTCGACCGGGTCAACCTTGCTGAAGACAATCAGCACCCGGTCAATCAGCGCTCCCGCTGCGGTGAGTGCGCTGCACATCGCGCGCAATGTCCCCCCGGTCGAGAGTACGTCGTCGACGATGGTGACGTGCCGCCCCTCGACTGGCGCATTCAGGTGAAGTTCGGCGCCGCCGTAGCCGGTCTTCTGCGTCACGACCCGCTCTCCCGGCAGGCCGTAGGCGCGCTTGCGCAGCGTCGTGTAGGGCAGCCCGGTGCGCAGCGTCACGGCGGCCGCCAGCGGCAGCCCGATCGCCTCGGCGGTGACGAGGATTTCGCTCTCCGGCGGCACTCGCGCGGCGAGTGCCGCCGCCGCCTCATCCAGGATGGCGGCCTCGACCAGCGGCACCCCGTCGGAGAGCGGATGCACGAAGTACTGGTACTCGCCCTTGGAGACAATCAGCGACTCCGCCAGCGAGGCGCGCAACAGCTCGAGTTCGGCCATGGGCGCGCCATGCCGCAACCGTATTTGCGTCTGGTGCCGCTTTAAACCGGCACGGCCGTCGCGCAGCGTGGCGACCTCCCGCAAGGTGATGCTGCTCTTCACGGTCGAGAACCTCAATGCCATCCTGGGGTGGGCCGCCATCATGCTGGTCGCGCGCCGCATGGGTGCTGGCGCGCTGGGGGAACTCGGCTACGCGCTCTCGCTCGTCGGGGGCTTCACCTTCATCGCCTTCCTCGGCTTCCGCATGGCGCACGTCAAGCGCGTCTCCGAGGGGATGGACCTCGGCAAGTGCACCGGCACCTTCCTCGCCGTGCGGGTGGGCCTGCTGGCGCTGATGCTGGCAGTTTTCGGCCTCGCGTACTGGGCCTGGACCGGACTGCTCGGCAAGCAGCTCTACGACATCCAGACCGAGGGCATGCTCGGGACCATCCTCGCCTACTACGTCGTGTTCCTGCTGACGGGGGTGATGGTTGCGACCTTTACCGGCCGGCAGGAAGGCGCGCGCGTGGCGGTGCCGAACCTGCTCGGCACTTCGCTGCGGTCGCTGCTGATGATTTTCGCCGCGCTCTCGGGGCTGGGCGTAATCTGGCTGGCGCGCTCGTACCTGCTCGGCGCGCTGGTGATTGCGCTGGTCTCGCTCTGGTACTTTCGCGACTACCCGGTTTCGCGCCCCGACCGCGAAACCTTCCGCTCCTACTCGACCTACGCGCTGCCGGTCGCCATCACCTCTATCTTCGCGGTGCTGCGGACGCACCTCGACAAGCTGCTGATTGGTATCTTCTGGGCCGCCGAGGACGTTGGGCTCTATTTCGGCGTCCAGCGCATCGCGCTCTTCATCGGGGCGCTGGCGCTCTCGCTAGAGGGGATGCTGCTGCCGTCGGTCTCGCAGCTCCACGCTCGCGGCGGGACGCGGGCGGCCGCCAGCAGCATCATCCGCGCCGAGCGGTATACTGCGCTGGTCGCGATTCCGGTCGTGCTGCTGACCGTCATCTGGGCCGAGGAAGTCATCCTGGTCTTCATCAGCCGCGAGTTCCTCCCCGCGACGCGCGTCCTGCAATTGCTGGCGCTGGTGGCGCTGATGCGCATCCTGAACCGCCCGTGGTCGATTGCGCTACGCGGCGCCGACCGCCCAGCCCTGACAACGCGCGTCAACCTCGCCACCGGTATGCTCTCGGTGCTGCTGATGCTCCTGCTCGTCCCGCGGAGCATTCCGCAGCTCGGCCTCGATGACCTGCCGGGGCTGGGCGGCGAAGGCGCGGCGCTGGCGCTGCTCGGGCCGGAGCTGCTGGCGGGCGTCTGGCTGCGCTGGTATTGCTACCGCGAGCTGGCGCTGCCGCCCTCACGGCAGGTGCTGCGGCAGCTGGCGGCGGCGCTGCTGGTGGCGGCGCTATTCTGGCAGCTCGACCCGTTGCTGGCGGTCGAGCGCTGGTTCGAGCTTTTCGGCCTCGTAGCGTTGGGCGGGCTGCTCTACTACTGCCTGCTGGCGGTCATCGGCGGACTGAAGTGGGCGGACATCCACTTCGCGTGGGACGTACTCAACCCCGGCGCGATGGGGCGCTACCTGCGCGACGAGCTAAGGCGCTAGCGCCGCGAGCAGCTCTGCCATGCGTGGCCGTGCGCTGAGCCGCTCCAGCAGCGCCTCGCGCTCTCCGGTCGCCTGGCGGGTGCGCGTCTTCTCGCCGCGCGCGTAGTGTTCGACAAGTCGCTGGCGAAACTCTGTTGCGGAGCTGAAGACCCCGTCGGGCGGCACCACTTCCTCCGCGCCAGCCCAGCCGCGGCTCAGCGCGCGACAGCCGCTGGCGACTCCTTCGACCAGCGAGGTCTGTAGCCCCTCGGCCCGCGAGTTGGAGACGATGAGGTCGAGCGAATGGTACCACGCCTGGAGGTCGGGGACGAATCCCTCCAGCGTCACTCGCCCTTCGAGACCGGCCGCCGCGATGGCCTGCTCGACGCGCTGCCGGTAGCGCGCGTCGGGCGTCCCGCCTGCAATCGAGAGGCTCAGCGCCGGCAGCTCTTCGGCAACCGCTGCAAAGAATTCGACCGCTTCGCGGACGCCCTTGCGCGGGATGACCTGCCCCAGCATCCCCAGCCGGTGGGTCGCGCCGCGTTCGCGGGGGCTGAATTTCGCGAAGTCGATATTTTCGTAAACGACCGCGGTCTGCCCGCCGTAGTCGGGGACTGCGGTGCGGAAGGCGCGCTCCATCGCCTCGCTGACGAAAAGCACCAGCGCAACGTTGTCCCAGTTGACGCGGCTGGCGTGCCGCTCGAGCTCGTAGCGGTGCATGCGCGTCGCCAGCTTCGCGCGTCCGGGGTGGTGGCTCAGCCACTCGAGGTAGTGGGTGGCCCACTCGCAGAAGACGACGTCAGCCCACTCGGCCAGCGGCGGCAGTTCGCGGCTGCGCAACCGGCGGTTGCGCAGCCCCGCCAGCAGGTCGCGCGGGCCACGGATGCGCGGCGGCGGCTTGGGCGGGTTGAGGACGCGCAGGTCGAATTGCTGTTCCCATGCGGGGAGCAGGTGCTGCAGGAAGTGGAGGTCGTCGGAGACCAGCGCCAGCCGCGCCATCAACCGCTCCCGTAAGTTATCTTTCCGGCATTCGCGAGCGCGTCGGCAATCAGCCGCTCCTCGGCGTCGCCTCCCTCGAACAGCGACGCCGCGCCATGCAGGAAGTCGGCCGCCGGCTGCATCCGCTTCTGGAGGAAATCCTCCTCGTCGTTCACCGACCGCAGCCGCCGCGCGAGGTCGTCCAGTTCAAGCTCCGGCAGCGGCGCCAGCACGTGGAACGTGCCGAGCGGCACCGGCGCGTCGGCGACCGGGATTTCCAGTTCCTCAGGGCGGTAGCGGTTGTGGAGGCCGGTCTTGGTCACGTATTCGACTGACTCCCAGCCGCCGCGCAGCGGCCCCTTGTTCCAGGGGCGGCGCAGTGCGCCCTGCGCGCGGCGGTTCCACCAGCTGAGCCAGTGGTAGCGCGCCGGCCGGAACGCGCGCTTCACCAGCCAGGGGTGCTGCTCGAAGTTGTAGCCGAAGAGGTTGAGCCGCAGCAGGCAGGGATGGATGCGTCCTTCGCGGTCGATGACGACCTTGTCGTCGCCGAGGTAGCGCCCCCCGTCACGCAGCATGCCGAGCAGCGAGCTGGTCTTGCCGGCGTGTGCCCAGCCGCAGTAAACTTCCGCCCGCCCGTCGACCTCGGCCGCCGAGGCGTGGAGCAGCGCCTTCCCCTCGCGGCGCAGGTGGCGGCGCAGCAGCGGCGGGAAGAGCGTGTTGAAGAGGAACGCCAGCGGCATTTCCGGCTCGAACTCGACTACCGTGCGGTCGCCCATCGCCAGCGGCAGCGAGGCGCGGGTGCCGTTCCACGCGCGCACCAGCATGCGGTCGCCGTCGAGAGTGAATTGCGGTGCGCCCTTGACGAATTTGAGCCGGGCGCGGTCGGGCGACCCGACCGCGCCGCCCCCGCCGCTGAGCACGGCGGTCTCGCGAAAGAAAATCTCCTGTCGCTCGCCACCGGCGTCGGCGCCGTGCGGGAGCAGTTCGGCGTCGAAGTGCGCGGCAGCGGCAGCGCTTTCGGACTCGAGGGCGACCCGGAGTCCGTCGAAAAGCGTGTAGGATTTCAACTGTTTTGCATTCGCTCCGATTATAAAGGGCTGTGGCCCTGAAACATCGTGCTGCCAAATCTGTTCCTCGCCGGCTTCCCCAAGGCGGGCACGACCTCGCTCTTCAGCTGGCTCGCTGCGCATCCCGAAGTATGCGGCGCGCGCCCCAAGGAGCCAGGTCACTTCCTGCCGCTGCGCTGGGGCGACCCGCTCCCGCCGCCGGATTACGCGCGCAACTTCGCGCACGCGCGAAGTGAGCGGTGGCGGCTCGACGGCACCCCCGGCTACGGCTACGGCGGCGCGGCTGTCGCGGAGGCGATTCGCGCCGTGGCGCCCGACGCGCACGTCATCCTGCTGCTGCGCGAGCCGGTCGGCCGCGCCTTCTCGTACTACCGCTACCGGCAGTCGCAGGGTCGCCTGACGGGGGTCGCCTTCAGCGACTACGTCGACCGCTGCCTCGCGCTCCCGGAGGCGGAGCTGGAGCGGCGCGAAAATCAGGATTTGTTCGGCGTCGCCGGCGGCTGCTACGCGCGCTGGCTGCCGGAGTGGCAGGCCACCTGCGTCGACGCGCTGCGGGTCGAGTTCTTCGACACGCTGGTCGCCGACCGCGACGCGCTGCTCGCGGGCATCTGTAACTGGCTCGACCTTGACGCCGGAGGGATTCCGCTGGCGCAAACGGGCGCCGAGAACGTCTCGCTGCTCTACCGCAGCCGCGCGGTGCAGCGGCTGGCGATTGCGGTCGACCACGGCTGCGCGCCGCTCTGGCGCTGGGCACCGTGGAGCAAGCGGCTGCTGTCGGGCGCGCACCGGCTGCTGAACGCGAAACCGCACCCCGCCGTACTCGACGACGCGAGCCGGCGCCAGCTCGAGGAGTATTACGCGCCGCACAACCGCGCGCTGGCGCAATTGTTGGGCGACCGCGAGCTGCCGGGGTGGCTCGCATGACCCACTACGACGTCTTCAACGGCGACGCCGACGGCATCTGCGCGCTGCAACAGCTGCGGCTGGCGCGCCCCCGCACGGCGACACTCGTGACGGGAGTCAAGCGCGACAACGCGCTGCTCGCCCGCGTCGACGCGGGCGCGGGCGATACGGTGACGGTGCTCGACGTCTCCTACCGCCGCAACGGCGACGACGTCGAGCGGCTGCTCGCGGCCGGCGCGCGCATCCGCTACATCGACCACCACGACCCGGGCGCGGTCGCCGAGCATCCGCGTCTCGAAACGCACATCGACACCGCGCCGCGAATGTCCACCGGGCTGATTGTCGACCGGCTGCTGGGCGGCGCGCACCATCGCTGGGCCATCGTCTCGGCGTTCGGTGACAACCACCTGCGGCTCGCGACGCGGCTCTGCGCCGACGCGGGGCTGTCGGACGACGAAACCGGGGCGCTGCGGCGGCTCGGCATCGCGCTCAACTACAACAGCTACGGCCTGCGCGTCGTCGACCTGCACGTCGCACCCGACGCGCTCTACCGCGCGCTGGCGCCGTTCGCCGACCCGCTGGAGTTCGCGCGCCAGCCGCTCCCCGGCGAGTTGTGGGAGCGCTACCGCGCTGACATCGCCCACGCCGAAAGAACCGAACCCTTGCTTGATACGCAGACCGTAGCTGCGTGGCAGCTGCCCGCCGAAAAATGGGCGCAGCGCATCGCCGGCCCGCTGGGAAACCGGCTGGCGCAGGCGCAGCGCGGCCGTGCGCACGCGGTGCTGGTCGCGAACGGCGACGGCAGCTTGCGCGTTTCGCTGCGCGCGCCGCTCGCGGCGCCGGAGGGCGCCGGCACACTCTGCGCGCGCTTCGGCGGCGGCGGGAGGCCCAAGGCGGCCGGCATCGACGCGCTGCCCGACGGGGAGCTCGCGGGATTCCTCGCGGCGTTCAGCGCCGCTTATCGCTAAAACAGGGTGTCCCCCGGTCGTAACGGGCACCATCATTAGTCCGGGCCCTGACCCTGACCGGGCGACGTGTGCGACGCCTGGGTTGTCCCGTCCATCACGAATCCGGCGGGGACCCTAGAGGCGTCATTTGCGCGGCCGTTTGCACTCCACTTCATGTGTCGGCAGAGCCTTCGACAGCCGCCCGTTTCCATTGGCTGCCGCATATAATGGCTTCGGCCGCAGACGGCCGTTGACTGCGCTCCGCCGTTCGGCGTCGCTTCGTCAAGCGCAGCCTGGCGTGCCTCGCCCTACTCGACACGCGGCTGCTTCGGTTCGGCGTCCCGCCGCCGAGCGCGACGCCGACGTCGCGCTTTAATCCGGGGGTGGATGGCGCCGCGTGTCCGAGGACGAGGATGAGCTGAAGCAGCTCGTGGATACGCTGGCGCAGGTCGAGCAGCAGGTGCGCGCGTGGGAGGCGCAGCTCGAGACGCTCGCCGCGGTGCGCGCCGAAATCTGGCAGGCGCGCACGACGCTCGACGGCCTACAGGAGGAGCCGGAAGGGCGCGAGATGCTGGTCCCCGTCGGCTACAACACTTCGCTCTTTGCGAGCCTCGGCTCGCAGGAGCGGGTGCTGACTGGGCTCGGCTCGCGCGTCTACATGGAGGCGCCGCTCGAGCAGGCGCTCGAGCGGCTCCAGTCGCGGCTGGACGAGGTCGAGAAGGCGACACGCGACTACCGCGAGTCGCTGGCGCAGCTCCAGCAGCAGCACGCGCAGCTGCGCGAACGCGCCGAGGCACTCTATGCGCAGGCCGAGGCGGCGAAGGAGGTCGGCTCCGACTTCCTGCTCCCGGGAGGCAGGTGATGTTCAAGTCGCTGCGCGACCGCTTCCGGCGCGCTGGCAAGCAGGCGGAAGCCGAAATCGAGCCGCAGCTCGATTTGAGCTACGAAGCGTATCGCCCCGAGGAGCGCGAGAAGGGCGCCGTGGTGCAGGAAAAGCATCTCGAGAACGTGATGTGGGAGCTGGAGCTAGCACTGCTCGAGAGCGACGTCGCGATGGAGGCGGTCGAGGCGCTGAAGGCGAAGCTACGCGAGCGACTGGTCGGCCTGCGCGTCGCCTCGCGGGGCGAAATCGCGCCGACCATCGAGAAGGCGCTCAAGGCGAGCCTCGTCGAGCTGCTCTCGCTCGAGAGCTTCGACCCGCAGCGGCTGCTCGCCCGCGCCGACGGACCGCTGGTAATCGCCTTTGTCGGAGTGAACGGCACCGGCAAGACCACCACCATCGCGCGGCTGGCGCACTGGCTGCAGGCGCAGGGGCGCAGCGTCGTCCTCGCGGCGGCCGACACGTTCCGCGCCGGCGCTATCGAACAGCTGGAGATTCACGCCAACAAGCTGGGATGCAAGTTCATCGCGCACCAGGCGGGCGGCGACCCGGCGGCGGTCGCGTTCGACGCAGTCGCGCACGCCAGGGCGAAGCACCGCGACGTGGTGCTGATTGATACTGCCGGCCGGATGCAGACCAATACCAACCTGATGGACGAGATGGCCAAGATACAGCGCGTCGCGAAGCCCGATATGGTCATGTTCGTCGGCGATGCGCTCGCCGGCAACGACGCGGTCGAGCAGGCGCGCAAGTTCCACGCCACGGTCGGCATCGACGCGGTCATCCTGACCAAGTTGGACGTCGATGCCAAGGGGGGCGCCGCGCTCTCGATTGCGAGCGCCATCGGTCGCCCCATCGCGTTCGTCGGCATCGGGCAGGACTACGAAGATTTGATGCCGTTCGACGCGGCGTGGATTGTCGAGCGCATATTCGCCGCATGATAATCTACGAAGTCAACCTCACCGTCGACCCCGACATTGCTGACGAATACGCGGCGTGGCTGAAGCCACATATTGCGCACATCCTCGAAATCGACGGCTTCCTCGGCGCCGAGTGGTTCGAGCGCGATGCGGCGGCCGATGGCGCCACATCGCGCGGTGGCGACAAAGTACGCTGGACCATCCAGTACCGGCTGCGCGACCGCGTCGCGCTCGAAGCCTATCAGCGCGACCACGCGCCGACGCTCATCCACGAAGGGCAGGCGCGCTTCGGCGGCCGCTTCCGCGCCAGCCGGCGAGTGCTGGAGCCGATGAAAATATTCAGCCCCAGCCGAAATACGGGTAGCGGATGACGTTGCGCAGGGCGCGGGCGACCGGCTTGCGCTTGCCGAGTCCGCCGGGGGTCACGCCGAGAAACAGGTCGGCGAAGATTTCGCACATCTTCGGGTCGCGGGTGCCGTAGTAGACCATCCGTTCGGGGAACTTCAGCGCCAGTTTGGCGAAGAACGACAGGTCGCGCAGCTCCTGCCCGAAAGCGTGCTGCCACGCGCGGTGGTAGCTGTCGAGCGCCCGCTGCGAGAAGTCACCGCTCGCGAGCGCCTGCTGGATGGTCTCGACCGCCAGCTTGCCGGCGTGCATGCCGTAGTAGATGCCTTCGCCCGAGAGCGGCGAGACCATCCCGGCCGAGTCGCCGACAATCAGCGTCCGCTCGGCGGTTGTCGCGCGCAGTGGACCGCCAAGCGGCAGCGGCGCGCCCTTCACCGGCGGGTCCGGGTCGCCTGCGGGGAAGTAGCCGTCGTTGCGCAGCAGCTCAAGGTAGTCCTTCCAGATTTCGCGCACGTTGATGGATTTGATGGTGCGGTTGTAGCCGCCAAAGCCGATGTTCAGGATGGTGTCCTTGGGGAAGACCCAGCCGTAGCCCTCGATGCCGGCCGGCCGGAAGTGGACCAGCAGCGACCGCTTGTCGCCGAAGGCGTGCTCCATGAAGTCGCGACCCACCTCGGGCTCCCACATCAGCGCGGTCCCGATTTCCCCGTCGTGCCACGGCGCCACCCCGCGCGCCTCGCGCACGCGCTGTGCCAGTGCGTCGTTGGCCCCCATCGCGCCGACCACTACCTGCGCACTCAGGTCGCCTTGCGGGGTCGCGACGGTGACGCCGCCGTTGAAGTCGAAGCTGCTGGCGCGGGTTCCGGTGAACACCTCCGCGCCGGCTTCGCGCGCCGCCTCGAGCAGCGCGTTGTCGAAGATTTCGCGCCGGATATTCCACGGCGTGTACGGGCCGAAGTCGAAGTCGATGCGGTATTTCAGCGACGGCGAATAGAGTCGCACGTCGTGTGAAGCGCACTCGATAACCGGCTCGATGAACGGCGCCAGTTCTGGCAGCTCGCTGAGCACACGCGGCGTCAGCAGTCCGCCGCACGCCTTGTCGCGCGGGAACTTCGCGCGGTCGACCAGCGCGACGCGCAGCCCCGCTCGCGCGGCGTAGAAGGCGGTCGTCGTCCCGCTCGGCCCGCCGCCACAGACGACGACGTCGTAGTCGCTCATGCCCCCTCGACCCAGTCGCGGAACGGCGCGTGCGCTGCTTCCCACGGCAGCGCGACGATGGCGGGCAGCGAATAGGGGTGGTTTTCCTTGATGAACTGCTCCAGCTGCTCCCATTTCTCGCGCCCGCACTTTAGCAGCAGCAACTGCTCAGCGTCGTCGCGCAGCTCGCCCTCCCAGCGATACATCGTCCGCACCGGCCAGAAATTGACGCACGCCGCAAGGCCCGCCTCGAGTGCACCGCGCGCCAGCTTTTCGGCGGTCTCCTCGTCGGGAGCAGTGGTGTAGACGGTGAGCGCCACGCGCGGCGCATCCGGGGATGCTTAAATAGGCCCCGTTTCGTGGCGCGCAGCCCCCGTGAATAATGAGGACTTCGGTCCGAAGGAGGAAATATGGCAAACCCGATTTACGTAACGTATGAGGCTCCCAAGGAGTTGAGCGAGAAGGCGTATCTGGCCGTCGAGGCCGCACGCGACACCGGCAAGGTCCACAAGGGCGCCAATGAAGTCACGAAGCGCGTCGAGCGCAGCCAGGCCAAGCTGGTCGTGATGGCGCTCGACATCAGCCCGCCCGAAATCATGGCGCACATGCCGATGCTCTGCGCTGAGAAGCAGATACCCTACACCTACGTCCCCTCCCGCGAGGAGCTGGGCAAGGCGTCCGGCCTCAAGGTTCCGACCGCTGCGGTAGCGATTTCCGATGTCGGCAAGAAGAAGGCGTCGCTGACCGAAGTCACGAAGGCGATTAGCGAAGCGCAGAAGGCATGATAGAGGGCGTTCCGGCGCAGGTTGTCGAGGTGCTGGGCCGCACCGGCATGCGTGGCGAGGCGAGTTCCGTCAAGGTGCGCGTGCTCGACGGCGATGACCGCGGCCGCATTATCCGGCGCAACGTGCTGGGACCGATCGAGGTCGGTGACATGCTGCTGCTGATGGACTCATCGCGAGAAGCGAAGGCGCTGGACCGCAAGAGGTAATCATGGCTGAGCTGCGAAACTGTTCTTTCTGCGATAAGCGCATACTGCCCGGAACGGGAATGATCTACGTCCGCAAGACCGGCCAGACCTTCGATTTCTGCAGCTCCAAGTGCCGCCGGAACCTGATTGAGCTGAAGCGGGTTCCGGGGCGCACCGAGTGGACCGGGAAGGCCCGCAAGGCGAAGAAATGAGCGAGCGGACCTACGTGATGCTCAAGCCGGACGCGGTGCGACGCGGCTTTGCCGGGCGCATCCTGCAACGCTTCGAGGACGCCGGCCTGCGCATGGCCGCCATGCAGCGGCTCGACGTAAGCGAGGCGCAATCGCAGGCGCTTTACGCTGAACACGAGGGCAAGCCGTTCTACGACAGCTTGCTCACCTACATCCACTCCGGGCCGGTCGTCGCGACCGTTTGGGAAGGGACCGGCGCGGTCGCGCTGGCGCGCAAGCTGATTGGCGCAACCGACCCCGCGCAGGCGGCGCCGGGGACCATCCGCGGCGATTTCGGGTTGGTTATGGACGAGAACGTAGTCCACGGCTCCGACTCGGTGCAGAGCGCGGAGCGCGAAATCCCGATTTTCTTTCCCGGGCTGGACTAGCTTTTTACGGCTGCCACCATCGGCCGCCGATGACTTCCCCGCAGGAGCTCAACGTCGCGGTGCTGCGCATCGAGGGCACCAACTGCGAAGACGAGGCGGCGGCGGCATTCAGCCAGCTCGGCTGCAACGCCGAACAGGTACACCTGAAGCAGCTGCTGGGCGAGGCGCAGCCGCACCGGAAACTGGCAGACTATGACGCGCTTTTCCTGCCGGGCGGATTCTCCGCCGGGGACTACGTCCGCGCCGGCGCAATCTTCGCCGCGCGGCTGCGGGCGGGCTTGCGCGATTCACTCGATGAGTATATAAATTCCGGCGCCCCGGTCCTGGGGGTCTGCAACGGCTTCCAGATACTGGTCGAGACCGGCGCGCTGCCGGGCACCCTGAACGGCCTGAGCGAAGGCCCGGAGGCGGTGTTGCACACCAACGACTCAAACCGTTTCGAAGCCCGCACGGTGATGCTGAAGGTTGAGGGCAACGGCGGCTCTCCCTTCACTTCACGCTACGCGCGCGGGCAGGTTATCGCGGTCCCCAACGCGCACGCCGAGGGGAAGCTGCAGCTGCCCGACGAGCGGCTCGCGGCGCTGGAGACGTCGGGGCAAGTGGCGTTCCGTTACTGTGACCCGGAAGGCAGCACCGGCGCCGGCTACCCCTGGAATCCCAATGGCGCGCCGGGCGATATCGCCGGCATCACCAACCCGCGTGGCAACGTGCTGGGAATGATGCCGCACCCCGAGCGGGTGTTCCACGGCTGGCAGCACTCTGACTGGGCCAGCAACGGCCGTGACCCCGACGGGCCGGGCGACGGGCGGCCGCTCTTTCAGGGCATAGTCGAGCACCTGTGCCGCTGAGCGACATGGAGGTTGCCGCCGCCGCCGCGCAAGCCGGCGCGGAGGCCATCCGCGCCGGCTTCGGCCGCCCGCAGCAGGTCGAGATGAAGGGGCCGGTCGACCTTGTGACGGAGACCGACCGCGCTGCCGAGGCGGTGATGGTGGCGCTGCTCGAGCGCGAGCGGCCGCAGGATGGCATCCATGCCGAGGAGGGTACGCAGCGCGATGGCCGTGCGGGTGACCGCACCTGGGTCGTCGACCCGATTGACGGGACGACCAACTTTGCGCACGCGGTTCCGCACTGCTGTAGCACGCTGGCGCTGCTGGAGGGCGGTGAAGTCACCGCCGGCGCAATTGCGAATCCCTTCACCGACGAGCTTTGCATTGCTGCTCGCGGGGAGGGCGCCTGGCTCGAGTCGGGCGGCAAGCGACGCCGGCTGGCGGTAACAGCGAACGCGGAATTCGTGAACGGGCTCTTTGCGACCGGCTTTCCCTACGACCGTGACGGAGCCGATTACCGGCTGGTTAGCTCGGTGTGGGACAAGCTCTGCCGCGTTTCCCGTGCAACGCGACGTACCGGCTCCGCCGCGCTCGATATCGCCTACGTTGGTGCGGGCAGGTATGACGGCTACGTAGTATCGGGCGCGAAAGTGTGGGACATCGCGGCCGGAATCATACTAGTCACGGAGGCGGGCGGCCGCGTCAGCGACCTGACGGGCGAGCCGTGGACGCCCGACAGCGTGGGGTGCGTCGCGAGCAATGGCGTGCTGCACGACGCGCTGCTGGCGCTGGTTTCGGAATAGCGGGCTGCCAGCACTCACTGCGGCGCGCGTCGGCTCAATTTGCTCGACGAGAACCATCACATTAGCCGGAATTAGTCTGACTCGTCCTATTTCTGTATGCATATTGCATAATAATACATATTGCATACATTTTTATACGGTGCTGCCCAGTGTGGCTCATGCCCGACTACACGTCGATACGCGTCACGAAAGAGGTGCACCAGCAGTTGCAGGGCTATGCCGAGTCGTGCTACGACGGCCTTTCGCTCACGGCTGCGCTGGGCCAGCTGCTCGCCGACCTGGGCGAGGGGCACGTCCGGTTTCCGGAATACGGGCTGTTCCAGTGTCCGGCCCACCGCCGCGAGCGGCTGCGCGCCGTAGTCGGCGCGCAGCCGGCGACCGGAGCCGTGCCGGATGTTGCCGCAGGCGCGGGGGCGCTGCCGGCCGACCCCTACACGCGCGTCGAGCAGGACACGATGGGCGAGATGGAGGTACCGGCCGACGCCCTGTGGGGGGCTTCGACGCAACGCGCGGTGCTGAACTTCCCGGTCAGTGGCCTGCGCATGGGCCGCAGCTTCATCCGCGCGCTGGGCTGCATCAAGGTCGCCGCCGCGCGCGCCAACCGGCAGCTGGGGCTGCTCGACAGCGGGATTGCGGAAGCGGTCGAGCAGGTGGCGCTGGCCGTGGCTGAGGGGGAGCACGACGCGCATTTCCCGGTCGACGTTTTCCAGACCGGGTCGGGGACGTCGAGCAACATGAACGCTAACGAGGTCATCGCGCGGCTGGCGAGCGAGTCGCTCGGCAGCAAGGTGCACCCCAACGATCACGTTAATCTGGGGCAGAGTTCCAACGATGTCGTCCCGACCGCGCTGCACGTCGCTGCGCTCCTTGAGCTGCACGGCCAGTTGCTGCCAGCGCTGCTGGCGCTGCAGGCGGCGCTCGAAGCCAAGGCGCAGGAGTTCCACGACGTCATCAAGACCGGCCGCACCCACTTGATGGACGCCACCCCCATCCGGCTGGGGCAGGAATTCCAGGGCTACGCGGGGCTCGTCGAGCGGGCGCTCGACCGACTGCTGGTGGCGCAGGATGAGCTGGCGCCGCTGGCGCTGGGCGGCACAGCGGTCGGCACCGGCGTCAACACCCACCCCGAGTTTGCCGGGCTGGCGTGCGAAGAGCTCTCGCAACTGGTCGGAATAGATGTCCATGAAACCGACAACCACTTCCTGGCGCAGTCGTCGCTCGACGGGGTACTGGCGCTGGGCGGCGCGCTGCGCTGCCTGGCGGTGGCTTTGCAGAAGGTCGCCAATGACATCCGCTGGCTCGGCTCGGGGCCGCGCTGCGGGCTGGCCGAACTCAGGCTGCCGTCGGTGCAGCCCGGCTCGTCCATCATGCCGGGCAAGGTCAACCCCGTGATTCCCGAAGCGGTCATCCAGGCGTCCGCGCAGGCGATTGCGTGCGACACCGCGCTGCTGCACGCGGCGCAGGGCGGCTACCTCGAGCTGAACACGATGCTGCCGCTCGCCGCCCACAACCTGCTACAGGCAATCCAGCTGCTCGCCGCTTCCGCGACCATCTTCGGCGAGAAGTGCATCGCCGGGCTGGAAGCGACCGGCCGCGGTCCCGAGCTGCTCCAGTCGGGGCTGATGCTCGCCACGGCGCTCGCCCCCGCGGTCGGCTACGAGCAGGCCGCCAAGATTGCCAAGGCGGCGCACGCGTCCGGGCGCACCGTGCTGGAAGAAGCGCTGGAGCTCACCGACCTGTCCGAGCAGGAGCTGCGCGAACTGCTCGACCCGGCAGGAATGGTCGCGCCGGCGGGCTAAACCCGCCCCGCGACCAGGCTCTCAACGACTGCCGGGTCTGCCAGCGTGCTGGTATCGCCCAGGTCGCTCACGTCGCCGCTGGCGATGCTGCGCAGGATGCGGCGCATAATCTTGCCGCTGCGCGTCTTCGGCAGTCCGTCGGTGAACTGGATTTTTCCGGGCGCCGCGTGTGGCCCGATATCGGCGCGCACTTGCTTCACGATTTCCACCTGCGTCGTATCGGTGGGCGTCTGCCCGGTGCGCAGCGTCACGAAGGCGTAGATGCCCTGGCCCTTGATGTCGTGCGGATAGCCGACGACGGCCGCCTCGGCGACCGCCGGGTGGCCGCCGATGGCGCCCTCGATTTCGGCCGTGCCAAGGTTGTGGCCACTGACGATGATTACGTCGTCGACGCGGCCGGTAATCCAGTAGTAGCCGTCCTCGTCGCGGCGGCAGCCGTCGCCCGAAAAGTACTTGCCGGGGAACCGCGCGAAATAGGTTTCGAAAAATCGCTCCGCGTCGCCGTAGATGGTACGCATCTGCCCCGGCCACGACTCCGCGATGCAGAGATTGCCGGCGACGTTGTTGCCCTCGAGCAGGTTGCCGTCGTCGTCGACCAGCGCCGGCTGTACGCCGAAGAACGGTAGCGTGGCGCTGCCGGGTTTCGTGGGAGTGGCGCCCGGCAGCGGCGTAATCAGGATGCCGCCGGTCTCGGTCTGCCACCAGGTGTCGACGATGGGGCAGTGCCCTTCGCCAATGGTTTCGCGATACCAGTTCCACTCCGGCTCCTTGATGGGCTCGCCGACGGTGCCGAGCAGCCGCAGGCTCGAGCGGTCGTGCTGCTGCGGCCACGCGTCGCCCTCCTTCATCAGCGCGCGCAGCGCGGTCGGTGCGGTGTAGAATATGTTGACGCGATGCTTGGCGACCACTTGCCAGAAGCGGCCGAAGTCCGGGAAATTTGGAACGCCTTCGAACATCAGCGTCACGGCGCGGTTGGCGAGCGGCCCGTAAATAATGTAGGAGTGGCCGGTAACCCAGCCGATGTCGGCGGTGCACCAGTAGACGTCGCCCGGGCGGTAGTCGAAGATGTAGTGGTGTGTCGTCGCGACGTAGACGAGATAGCCGCCGGTGGTGTGCAGCACCCCCTTCGGCTTACCAGTGCTGCCGGAAGTATAGAGAATGAACAGCGGGGCCTCGGCGTCCATCTCCGCTGGCGGGCACTCGGCGCCGGCGGCGCCGAGTGCGTCGTGCCACCAGACGTCGCGCCCCGACTCCATGACGACTGTGCCGCCGGTGCGCCGCACCACCAGCATGTGCTCGACGCTCGGCGTCTGCGCAATCGCCGTGTCGGCGTTTGCCTTCATCGAGATATCGGCCTTGGAACCGCGCACGCCGGTGTCCTGCGTGATAATCAGCTTGCACTCGGAATCGTTGATGCGCGAGACCAGGCTGTCGGCCGAGAACGCGCCGAAGACGATGGAATGCACCGCACCAATCCGCGTGCACGCCAGCATCGCAATCGCCAGTTCCGGGACCATCTGCAGGTAGATGCAGACGCGGTCGCCCTTGCCGACGCCGAGCGCCTTCAGCGCATTGGCGGCCTTCTGCACTTCGGTG
Organism: Candidatus Poseidoniia archaeon; assembly: GCA_030748895.1. Classification (NCBI taxonomy): domain Archaea; kingdom Methanobacteriati; phylum Thermoplasmatota; class Candidatus Poseidoniia; species Candidatus Poseidoniia archaeon. Next base: position 20,808 of record JASMLC010000003.1, on the reverse strand, counting down.
TGCAGTTCCGCGTAGGTGAAGCTTTGGCTCTCGTCGGGGTCGTTGCCCTCCCAGATGATGGCGATCGCGTCGCCGTGCCCCGCCTCGACGTGGCGGTCGACGCAGTTGTAGCAGGCGTTGAGCTTCCCGCCCTCGAACCATGCGATTCTGGCCGTGCGGTAGTCGCAGTCGCGTACGCGGTCCCACTTGCGCGACCAGCTGATGCGCTCCGCTTCCCCGGCCCAGAATCCTTCGGGGTCGGCGACCGAGCGGTCGTAGAGCTGCTGATATTCCGCAAGGCTCGAAATGTGTGCCTGTTCCGATGCTGCCTTCGACGGGGGGAATACTTGCACCATTGCTCTCACCGCGAAGCAGCGCAGCTTCGCGCTGCTTAAGAAGCGTGCGTCGCGCAAATAGCATAACCGGCCGTCGCTGCCGCGCCGTGCAGCAATGCCTGAAATGCGGCGCTCCGCCGCCGCTCGCGCGCAGCGTGTGCCATGCCTGCTTCAGCGCCGCCCATAGCCCGGCCGAGTTCCCGCAGGCGGTGCAGGCCATCTGCTGCCGCCACTGCGCGGCGCGCGAAGTGCCGGGCGGCTGGGAGCTGCACGACTCGCCGGCGGACGCGGCTGGCGCGGCGCTGCGCGGGGCGCTGGCGTGGGCGGATGGCCTGACGGGGAACCAGCTTGACTTCGAGCTGCGCGAGCTCGACCCGCACCGCTTCCGCGCCGACGGCAGCGCGAGCGGCAGTCTCGACGGCGTCGCGCTCGAGCAGCGCTTCGAGCGCGATATCCTGCTCGAGTTCCGCGCCTGCACCAGCTGCTCGCGGCAGGCGGGCGGCTACTACGAGGCGACGCTCCAGCTGCGGACCCCCCGCGAGGCGGTGCTCGCGGCGGCGGTTACGCGCGTCAATGCCGCGCTGGAGGAAGGCGCGCCGCAATTCTTTGCGACCGAGGACGGGCCGGTGCGCGGTGGCTACGACTTCCAGCTTTCGTCGACCGACCGCGCGCGGGCGCTAGCGCGGGCGCTGCTGCTGGTGATGGGCGGCGAAGTCAAGGAGACGTCGTCGCTGGTCGGCCGCCGCGAGGGGCGCGACGTGCTACGGCACACCTTCGGCGTGCGGCTGCCGCCGGTGCTGGCGGACGACGTCGTGCTCCACGATAGCGCAGCGTGGCGCGTCGCCGCCATCGAGCAGCGACGCGCCCGCCTTCGCTGCGCGTCGGAAACGCGGCCGGACTGGAAGCCGAAGCTCTCCGGGCTGGAGGCGGCGCGCCGGCTGGGCGAGGAGCGCGAGGTGCAGGTGGTGAGCCGGCGCGGACGCGAACTGCAGCTGCTCGACCCATTCACGCTGCGCACGGTCGAGGCGCGCGCGCCCGATGCGTGGGGCGGCAACGTGAGCGCGGTGCGCGACGGTGGCGACACCTGGTTTTTGTGGGAATAGGCGACGCAACAGGCGACACGCAAAATTCTGTACCAGCCCCCTAATATAGCTTGTAGGGCTTGAAACGGTGGTGAAAACCATGAATTCCCGCTACGCACAGGGCTCCAGCATCCTGCTGGCGCTGATGCTTGCCGTCGGCCTGCTCCCCGCAGTGCTCGGTGGTGAAGGCAGCTCGGACAACGGCTACCTGGAAATCCGGGTCGAGAGCGACTTCGACGACCAGTGGGGCGACCTCTACATTGGCGACGACTTCATCGACGAATACTGGGTCGAGGCGTCCGACGAGGCGTACTTGCTCGACACGCTCGAGCTGTACGCGGGCGACTATGTCGTCACGCTTGAGCTGGAGAACGACGCCAGCTGCCAGGAGGAGGCGACGGTCATGGCCAACCACACCAGCGAGGTGCTGCTGGTGCCCGTGCTGGAGAACCGCGCACCAACGCTCCACGAGCCGTGGGTAACACCGCAGGAAGGCAGCTCGGAGACCGAATTCACTTTCAAGGTCTACTACCGTGACGCCGACAACGACGCGCCGGAGTATGTCAAGCTGCGGCTGGACAGCGCCTACAACGAATACCACATGGAGCAGTCTGGCGATTCGGACGACTACGTCGAGGGTGTCTGGTACGTGCGCACCCTCTCCGAGCTGGAGGAGGGCGAGCATTCCTACCAGTACATCGCCAGCGACGGCGACGCGATGGCCGAGACCGAGTGGCAGGAAGGCCCCTGGGTCGATAACGGCGACGACGGCTATGGCTCGCTCGAAGTGTGGGTCGAAAGCAGCTTCGAGGACCAGTGGGGCTGGCTCAAGCTGGATGGCGAAGTAGTCGGAGAATACGAGGTAGAGCAGACCGAGCATGCCTACCTGCTCGATACAATTTACGAAATCGAGGCGGGCGGCCACTCGGTCAAGCTCATCCTCGAGAACGACGCCTGGAGCGAGAAGGAGGTCGAAATCCACGACGGCGAGACCAGCGAGGTGTTGCTCACGCCCGAGCAGGATGACGACGACTACGGCTGGCTAAAGGTCTGGAGTATCAACGACTTCGACGGGCAGTGGGGTGCGCTCTACATCAGCGATGACCTGCTCGGCGAATACGAGGTCCCGCACGGCGACCACCTGCTCGATGAGTTTGAGCTCGAGGAAGGCTGGTACTACATCGGCCTCTCGCTGGAGAACGAGGCATGGGACGGTGACGAAATATACGTCGAGGCGGGCGAAACGACTGGCGTCGAGCTGCGTCCCGAGCACGACGAGGAAGAGCACGGCGACCCGTGGTTCCGAATGGTCGAGCTTTACGTGCTCGACACCGACGAGGACGGCAAGGACGACACCGCGCGCATCTGGTTCAACGGTGATACGGAACATGAGGCGCTGGATGTGTGGGTGATGCTGCGCGTATGGCAGGGTGACCACAAGGTTGGCCACATATTCGAGGAATTCGTGCTCTACGGCGAATCGGGGGAAGACACCCACTACTTTGACTGGTCGCCCGAGGAAGCGGGCCACTATGCTCTTGACCTGCTAATCGGCCCCGAAGAGGGCGATGATGGCGGCGATGGCGGCGATGGTGGAGATGGTGGAGATGGTGGAGATGGCGGAGATGGTGGCGACGGTGGCGATGGCGACCGTTCGGGTGACCGTGAAGCGACCGACTGGTGGGAGCACGAGGCAGTCGCGCTCTACCCGCGCGGTGGCGGCGAGAACCACGCGCCGGAGCTCCGCGACGGCATGGTCGAGCCGGAATCGGGCAGTCCCGAAACCGAGTTCACCTTCAGCGTAATCTACAGCGACGCCGACGGCGATGCACCGCATTACGTCAAGCTGCGACTCGATGACGCCAAGCACGTCATGTCGCGCGACTCCGACGGCGACGGCGGCTTCGGCGAGGGCGTGCGCTACGCCGTCGCGGTGGATGGCCTGGCGGTGGGCAGCCACGAATACAGCTTCCTCGCCAGCGACGGCAAGCAGGCGGTCGATACCGACTGGCGTGACGGCCCCGTAGTTTACTCCGGCGCATACGGCGTCGCGGTCTCGATGGAACCGCTGGTGCGCGCAGTCGCGCCGGGCGAAAACGCCAGCTTCAGCGTGACGGTGCTCAACACCGGCGGGCAGGAAGATACCTTCGACCTGCTGGCGCAGATGGTCTACACCAATTCCAGCGCCGACGGATGGTCGGTGACGCTCTCCGAGGATTCAGTGACGCTCGGCGCGGGCGACTTCACGACCGTAACTGCGACCGTAACTGTCCCGGCCGACGCGGCCGAGAAGGACACGCTCGTGTTCTCGGTAAGTGCCGCCTCGCGCGGCGACAGCACGGTCGCAGGCCAGGCAGTGGCATCGGTCATCGCGACCGAGGATGGCGGCAGCTTCCTGCCCGGGCCGAGCGCGGCGATGGTCATCGCCACACTGGGCGGAACGGGGGTGGTCGCCTCCTTTCGCCGCCGTCTACGCGACTGACAGAGGTCGGTCATGGCTCTGGCTGCTCTGCCTTCCGCTCTACGTCAGGCTCCGCAAGGACGAAGTGCTGGACCAGTTCGTGCGCGGGCAGATTTACGGCTACGTGCGCGCTAACCCGGGCGACTGCTACTCATCCATTCGCGACAACCTCGAGCTCTCGAACGGCGTCGTGACCTACCATCTCGATATCCTCGAGACCGAAGGATTCCTTCGCACCGAAATCGAAGGGACGCACAAGCGCTTCTTCCCGGTCGGCGTCAAGGTGGAGCCGGGGCCGCTGCTGCACCGGCTCCAGCAGCAAATCCTGGCGCTGCTGACCGACCGCAGCGGGCTGAGTCAGAAGGAGATTGCCGAGAACCTGGAGGTAAGCCGGCAGCTGGCCAGTTACCACCTCGGGGAACTGGAGCGACGCGGAGAACTGGAGTCGCGTTTCTGGGGTCGCTTCAAGCGCTACTATCTGGTCGCGCTCTAACCTACGCCTCGAACTCTTCCAGTGTTGCCTGTCCGCGTATCCGCTCACCCGGGATCGGGACCGGGTATTCCTCGCTGATGCAGCCGAGGCAGAGCTCGTCGTGCGGCTTGCCGACTGCACGCACCAGCCCGTCGATAGATATATAAGCGACAGAGTCGGCGCCGACGTCGCGCGTGATTTCGGCCGCGCTCTTGCCGGGGGCGATGAATTCCTCGCGGCTGGGCATGTCGATGCCGAGGTAGCAGGGGGCAATTATTGGCGGGCAGCCGACCCGCAGGTGCACCTCGCGCGCGCCCGCCTCGCGGACGCGCGCAACGATGCGGCGCGAAGTGTTGCCGCGCACGATGGAGTCGTCGATGAGTACCACTCGCTGCCCCTCGAGGAACTCGCGCATCGGGTTCAGCTTCTCGTTGATGGTCGCCTTGCGCTGCGCGTCATGCGGCTGGATGAACGAGCGCCAGACGTAGCGGTTCTTGATGAGCCCCTCGCGGTACGGAATTCCAGCCGCCTCGGCGAAGCCCAGTGCGTGCGCGATGCCGGAGTCGGGCACCGGCACCACGACGTCGGCCTCGACCGGGTGCTCGCGCCAGAGCTGGCGCCCCAGTTCCTGTCGCACGGAGTAGGCCAGCGTCCCGTCCATGCGCGAGTCGGGTCGCGCGAAGTAGACGTATTCGAACATGCAGAACGCCCGCTCGCCCCCGGCGGGGGGCGGATGCGAAACGACGCTGTCGGGCGTCAGCTGGACAATCTCGCCCGGCGTAATGTCGCGCACGAAAGTGGCGCCCATCGCGTCGAGTGCGACGCTCTCGGAGGCGACGACATGGCCGTCGGGCAGCTCGCCGAGGCAGAGCGGCTTGATGCCGAGCGGGTCGCGGAAGGCGAAGAGCTCGTCGTTGTGCAGCAACGTAATCGAATAGCTGCCGACCATGCGCCCCATAGCCTCGCGGATGGCGCCGACCATCGAGCCGGCGTGCGGCAGCCGGTGCGCGATGAGCCGCACGATGATTTCCGAGTCGGTGTCGGACATGAAGGCGGAGCCCTCGGCTTCCCACTGCTCGCGCAGCTCCTGCTGGTTGGAGATGGTGCCGTTGTGCGCCAGGCTCAGCTCGCCGGTCGCGAAGCTGGCGGTAATCGGCTGCGCGTTACGCAGCGAGGAGCCGCCGGCGGTCGAGTAGCGCACGTGGCCGATGCCGGTCGCGGCGTCGTGGAAGCGCGTCTCGAAGTTGGTGAGCGCTTCCGACACCAGCCCCATCCCGCGCCGCGTCAGGTGCTCGCCGTCGAAGAGCGCGACGCCGGCTGATTCCTGCCCGCGGTGCTGCAACGCCCGGAGGCCGACGAGCAGGTTGTGGAGTACCGGCGTCGCGGTGGTGATGCCGACGACGCCGCACGCCTCCCGGAGGGGCATCAGTGCGACTTGGCCCAGCTGTAGCTGCGCTGGCGCGCGGAGGCGCCGAAGCCGCAGGCGGCGCAGCGCTTCTTGCGAACGTGGTAAGCGTGACGACCGCAGCGCCGGCAGATGATGTGGGTCTTCTTCTGCCGCTTTCCGAATGATGCCGTGCCTTTGGTCATGGTGTTTCACCAGATTCCGCAGTCCACGGACCGCGGGGAGACGGCGGACTTGGGTGGCATATTAAAGAATTTACTCGCTCCCGCCGAGCCCGATAGCGCGATACTCGACGCCCGCTTCGCGCATCGCCGCCGCGTCGCAGGCGCGGCGGCCGTCGAGCAGCAGCGGTCGCGCCATACGCTCCGCGAAGACGGCTGGCGGCAGCGCCGCGTACTCGGGCCACTCGGTCATCAGGATGGCGCAGTCGGCGCCCGCGAGCGCCGCCTCTGCGGAAGGCGCAATCTCGATGTCGCACAGTGCGCCGAAGTTGGCGGCCGCCTGCGGGTCGCAGCCCACCACGGCGGCGCCGGCTTCGAGCAGGGCGCGCGCCACCACGGCGGCGCGCGCCTCGCGCACGTCGTCGGTGTCGGGCTTGAACGCCAGGCCGAGCAGCGCGACGCGCTTGCCGCGCAGCGAGCCGAGCGCGTCGCGGGCCCACGCGACCAGCAGCAGCGGCTGCGAGTCGTTCACGGCGAGCGTCGCGTCGAGCATCGCCGCCGGCAAGTCTTCTGCGGCGGCGGCGGCGCGCAATGCCTTGACGTCCTTGGGGAAGCAGGAGCCGCCGTAGCCGGCGCCGGCGCGCAGGAAGCGGGGCGAGATGCGGTCGTCGAGCCCCATCCCCTCCGCGACCGTAACGAAATCAATACCCCATGCCTCGCACAGGTTCGCGACCTCGTTGGCGTAGGAGACCTTGGCGGCGAGGAACGCGTTGCTGGCATACTTGACCATCTCCGCCGTGCGGGGGTCGCACTCGAGCACCGGGCACTCCGCGCCCGCGTAAAGTTCGCGCAGCTTCGCCAGCGCCAGCCCGTCGGCAGCGCCGATGACGATGCGGTCCGGCTGCAGGGCATCGGCGACCGCCGTGCCTTCGCGCAGGAACTCGGGGTTCATCGCGAAGCCCACGGCCTTTCGGTCGCGGCCGCTGCGCTCGAGCACGCGGGGCAGCACCAGTTCCTCGGTCGTCCGCGGCAGAACCGTTGATTTCACGACGACGACATGCTCGCGCTCGCCAGCGGCGAGCGCGTCGCCGATGGCCGCTGCAGCCGACTCGACCTGTGCCATGTCCATCGAGCCGTCGTCGCGCGACGGGGTGCCGACGCAGATGAAGGTCAGGTCGGCCGCCGCGATTTCAGCGTCCATCTCGCCCGAGCCGCGCAGCTTCCCCGACGCGAGGCCGGCGGCGAGCAGCTCGGGGAGCCCCGGCTCGAAAATCGGGCAGTCGCCGGCGTTGAGCGCTGCGACCCGCTCGGGGAGGATATCGAGGCACGCCACGTCGTGGCCGCCGGCCGCGAAAGTGGCTCCCGTGACGAGTCCGACGTAGCCAGTTCCCATGACTGCGATGCGCATCGCGCGCCCAGCGCGGTCCGCTAAAAGACCCCCTGTCCTGCGGCCGCATGGCGCAGTTCAACCTCCGTCGCCGCCACCCGGTCAACAAGCGCGAGGCGCGCACGCTGAACGCGGCGCTGGGCGAGGCGCACGGGCTGGAATTCAGCTACCGCCCCGGCGAGGTCGAGCTGGCGCAGTCCCCGACGGGGCAGGCGCTGTTGCGCGACGGCCGCGTGATTGCGCTTGAGCGCGGCGACCGCTGGCACCTCGCGGTGCGCGGCCTGCTGGTGGTGACACCGCCGGGCGGCTGGGTGCAGGTGGACATGGGCGCGGTGCCATTCCTGCGCAACGGCGCCAACGTGATGGCGGCCGGAATCAACGCTGTCGCAGAGGCGGTCGCGAAGGGCGACCTGGTCTGGGTGCGCGAGGAAAATCACCAGCGGCCGCTGGCAGTGGGCGAGGCGAGCATGGATGGCGCGGAGATGGTCGCCGCCACTCGCGGCAAGGCGGTGAAGACGCTCCATTTTATCGGTGACAGCATCTGGGATTTCGGCGGCGACGATTAACGCAAGTTAAATATGGAAACAGATATCGCCGTTGCCTGATGCACCTCTCCCGTTCACTGCTGTTGCTGGGTAGCCTGGCACTGCTGCTGCTGCTGCCGGCGCTCCCCGCTGAGGAGGCTCCCGTCGCGTTCTACATGGACGAAGACGCCTCTACCGAAGCCCCGGGCGCCCTGGATGTCGACCGCCCGCCCGACGCCAGCCCGCACACGGCGCAGGTCGACTCGAACCCGACCGGCAACAGCTACGTCCATGTCGCCGACTGGGAGTCATCCAGCCTCGGCTTCTCGATTAACGCCTCGGGTGAATGGAGTGGTAAGGTGACGGTCCACTCGTCGCATGATATCAACATCAAGTTGCAGTTCAGCATCGTTGTCGCCGACGAGGTGCAGGGCAGCTTCGAGACTGCTACCGAGATGGTCAACGACGGCGAGACGCTCCTCGAGGGGAGCGGGACGCTGGCGCACACCGCGCTGCCGACCGCCGGTTTCACGCTGCGTGTCGAGGCGCAGTGGAACCTCAACGTGGGCCAGCAGCCGCCCGGCAACGCCACTATCGAGCTGCGCTATGGCTCGCGCGCCTCGCCCGATCTCGAAGGCGGTATCATCCTGCCGGTGGGCCACGCCCGCGCCACCGCTGACGGGGCAGCCAACCACGACGAGACCGGCCGCAAGGTGACAGTCTATGCCCGTGTTGAGGACGCCTTCAGCAACGACTACCTGCCCGGCGGCAAGGCGGGCTACACGATGCGCATGGGCCCGCAGGGCGACCCGCCCTGGGAAGGCAGCTGCGAGCTGGTGACCAGCAAGGGTACCTGGATGCAGGCGCGCTTCGACTGGTCCTACGAGGGCCATACGCTGCCGGCGGGCAACAACGCCTACTCGGTCGAGGTGACCTTCACCGACACGCTCAGCGACCACGAATGGAGCGCCGATTTCACGGTCTGGGTCGACATCCCGGCCAAGCCCGAGCTGGAGGTCGATGCCGGCACCACTTCGCGTAACGTCAACCCCGGCAAGTCGTATACCTACACGCTGACGGTCTACAACAGCGGCAGCGGCGACGACAACGTCCTGCTCTCGACCGCCGCCACGATTGATGGCTGGACCGCCGAACTGGGTGATGACGATTTCTTCCTTGCCGCTGGCGACAGCAAGTCGGTCCAGCTGACGATTACCGCCCCCTCCAGCGCGGGCGACGGCGAGGAGGATAACACCGTCGTTACTGCGCGCGCCGAGAGCGATGCTGGCATCCACGACAGTCAGGTCTTCTCGACGACCGCGCGTATTCCTGACCCTGACTGGAGCTTCCGGCTCGACCTGCTCGGCAGCCCTGATATTAGCATCCGCGACCGCGGGGAAGTGCAGTTCCAGGTTGCAGTCACCAACAAGGGCAACCAGGATGCGAGCTACACATTCAGCTCAGTCTCCAACCCCTCCGGGGCGTTCACGGCCAGCTTCAGCCCCAGTATGGTGAGCGGCCTCGCGCCGGACGAGGCGCAACAGGTGCAGGTGACCCTCTCGGTCAGCCCCAGTTACGGCGGTGGCACCGGGACCGCCACCATCAGTGCGTCACTCACGGGCGGCGGCAGTGGCAGCGAGAGCGCGACGGTCGACATCGAGCTGGTGCAGTCCGGCTTAATCGACCTGCGCCACTCCAACCTGCAACTGAGCGCAGAGCAGGGGGGCTCGGTGAGCCACCAGTTCGAGGTGCGCAACACCAACTCCGAAGAGCCAATCCGGATTTATTTCGCTTCAGAATCATTGACCGACCCCGCCGCCTCGAGCTGGCTCAGCTTCAGCGACCGCGACGGTCAGCCGGTCTCGGCGCAGTCGCTAATCCTGATTCCGCCCGGCGGCACGCAGACAGTGACGCTGCGCGTCAGCGTTCCCGGCAGCGCAGCTACTGGTCACTACACCATGGAAGTCTGGATTTCGAACGACCAGCACGCGCGCATCTCCGAAAAGCGCGCTTTCTCGGTCGAGGCGGTGACAGCGGCCGAAGAAACCAGTTCCAGCCTGCTGCTCTACGGAGTCGCGGCGGTACTCTTCGCCGGGATTGCCGGCGGCGGCTACTGGTATGTCTCGCGCGACGATGAGGATTACGATGACGAGGAAGAGGAAGGCGACCCTGACGAGCCACCCGCGGTTGCCGCTGCGGAGGGGCTGCCGGTCGCCTCTGCCGAGGCGCCCCCGGTAGCGGCAGCCGAAGCGGCGCCGCCCGCCGCGATTACTGCGCCCGTGCCGGAACCTGCGCCGGTGCAGCCGGTAGCGGCCGCGCTAGCCGTAACGCCAGCCCCCGTCGCCGCGCAGCCAGTAGTGGCGCAACCAGTTGCGGCCGAACCGGTAGCCGTGCAGCCGGTCGTAGCGGCGCCAGTCGTGGCGCAGCCTGTGGAGGCGACACCGGTCGAGGCAGTCGCGGTCGAGCCGGTCGCAGTGCAGCCCGTGGAGGCAACGCCGGTCGAAGCTGTAGCGGTACAACCGGTCGAGGCCGGGGCAGTCGAAGCGACGCCAGTCGTGGTGAAGGCACAAGTTGTCGAGGACGAAGACGAGATGGAGTTCAGCTGATTTGTCGCCCGGGCCAATAATTATATATAGCAGTAAGCAACATGAGGTTTACAACTTAAAGTTGTATACTGATACGAGGTAATTATGAACTGGAAACGAGACGAGAAAGATGACTGGTTCAGTCAGGACTGGAACCTGGACGACCTGTTCGGCAGCCTGGACGCCGAGTTCAGGCGCATGCGCAAGACGATGGACGAAATGATGCGCGACGCTGCCGAAGGCAATATGCCCGAGGCGGACGGCAAGTCTCCCTTCGTCTGGGGCTTCAGCATGCGCTCCGGCCCCGACGGCCGTCCGCAGTTCGAGGAGTTCGGCAACACCAGCCACGGGCTGTTTGGCCCGGCTGGCCAGAAGGCGACGGTGGAAGCCGGCAGCCGCGAGCCGCTAACCGACACCAACGAGACAGAGGAGGAGGTCGCCATTACGGTCGAGCTTCCCGGCGTCTCGAAAGCCGATATTGACATCGACGCCAGCGAGCAGGAAGTCGTAATCAAGGTCGAGACCGACGCGCGCAACTACTACAAGCGGCTGCCGCTGCGCTGCAAGGTCATTCCCGACTCGGCCAAGGCAACTTACACCAACGGTATCCTCGACCTCGTGCTCAAGAAGCAGGAGTCGGAAAAACCGCAGGGCACTCGAGTCAAGGTCGACTGAAACGGGCCCTGCCTTAGTTTATATGCATATCTTTGAGAGCCACGAGGCTGTTCGCAGCGCTATCCCGGCGCCAGCGCGCGCAGCCGTTCCGGGCCGCCATAGCCGCGTACCAGCGCTGCCACTTCGGGCTGCAGCGCCGCTTCCCATGCCCCCGCCGCGGCCAAAGCCTGACGGATGGCGGCGCCCTCCCACGCCCGGCGGTTCTGTAGCTCCGGCGCGATAACGGGGTAGCCTGCCGCGCCGAAAAGCCGTTGCACTAGTGTGTTGGCGGAATAGACGCAGTCGAACGGCCCCAGCCGCGCGACGACGTGGGCGACCCAGCGGTCGTAGTCGTTGAGGTCCTCGACCGCCATGATTGCGCGTGGCGCGAGGCCGGCCGCCGCCATTCCGGCTGCGACCATTTCGCGCCGCTCGTCGGCCGAGAAGGGGTTCTCCCAAGTTCCCGCCTCCTGCGCCGAGCCAATCATCACCAGCAGTTCGTGGCCGTCGGCGACTGCGGCTTGCGCGATGGCGACATGGCCGCGGTGGAAGGGCTGGAAGCGCCCCGGCAGCAGCGCGACGCTCATGCCGGCGTCAGCGCTTCCGCGTCGCCCATCCACTTGCGCAACGGTTCGGGAATGGCGACCGAGCCGTCGGCTCGCTGGCAGTTCTCGAGGATGGCGGCCAGCGTGCGCGTGGTGGCGATGCCGGTCGCATTGAGTGTGTGCGGCGTCGCGGTCCCGTCGGGGGTGCGGTAGCGCATGTTCAGCCGCAGGGACTGGTAGGCGGTGCAGTTGCTGGCGCTGACGACCTCCTTCCACTCTCCCACGCTGGGCATCCACGCCTCGAGGTCGAACTTGCGTGCGGCGACGGTACCAATGTCACCGGTGCAGATATCGATGACGCGGAACGGCACTTCCAGCCCAGCGAGGAGGTCGACCGCGTTCTGCAGCAGCTCCTCGTGCAGCGCGGCCGAATCCTCGGGTTTGCAGATGGCGACCTGCTCGACCTTGGCGAACTGGTGGACGCGCCAGATGCCGCGGTCGGAGAGGCCGTGCGCGCCCACCTCGCGCCGGAAGTTGGTCGAGAGTCCGCAGAACTTTAGTGGTAGCGATTTCGGCTCGAGGATTTCGTCGCGGAACCGCGCAGTCAGAGGATGTTCCGAGGTGGCAATCAGGTAGAGGTCGTGGTCCTCGATTTTGTACATTACCTCCTCGAAGTCGCCCAAATCGACGACACCTTCGTACGCCTCGCGGTTCATCACGAAAGGCGGCACCACCGGCTCGTAGCCGCGTTCCGCCAGCAGCTCGACCGCGTAGTTCACCAGCGCCAGCTCGAGCCGCGCCAGTCCCCCGGTAAGGAAGTAGAAGCGGCGCCCGGCGACCTTCGCGGCGCGCTCTAGGTCGGCGCCCGCCAGCGTTTCGAGCAGCTCGTTGTGCGATTTCGGCTCGAAGCCGAAATCGCCCCGTTCGCCATGCTGCGCCAGCTCGACGTTGCCGTCGGGGCCGTTGCCTTGCGGTACCGCCTCGTCGAGCAGGTTGGGGACGCGCATGCGTGCTGTATCGCGCTCCGCCAGCGCGGCGGCAGTCTCCTGCTCGAGTTGCGGCAGCCGCTGCTTCAGCGTTTGCATCTGCTCGAGCAGCGGCTGCGTATCGCCGCCCGCCTTTTTGGCGGTGCCAATTTCGCGCGAGATGCGGTTGCGGTCGCTGCGCAGCTTGTTGCCTTCGTCGATGAGGCTGCGCCAGCGTTCGTCAGCGGCGATGACCGTCTCAGCCGCGGCGCGGTCAAGCCCGCGCCACTCGAGGTCGGCGAATATCGCTGCGGGCGAGTCGCGGAACCGCGCCATCTCGAGCATCAAGTCGGCAACGCCAGCGGGCTTTATGGCTTCGCGCTCTGGGCGCCCATGCTGTTGCTGAAGGGTGCGACGCAGGTCGCTTCGCCCCCCGCATCGGAATCGCCGCTGGCGGGCGACGCAATGGGACGTATCGAACTGCACACCCGTAGCGACGTCGCGATTCGCAACGGCCGCATCGTCGAGGTGGGGCGCAAGCTGGACTACCCTGAGGCTGAAGTCATCGACGCGCGCGGCAAGGTGGTGGTGCCCGGTTTCGTTGACCCGCACACCCATCTTGTCTGGGCCGGCTCGCGCGAGCACGAGCTGGAGTGGAAGCTGCAGGGGCGCAGCTACCAGGACATCCTGGCTGACGGCGGCGGCATCCTGCGCACCGTCCGCGAGACCCGCGCCGCCAACGAGGAGGAGCTGCGCGAGCAGTCGCTGAAGCGGTTGCACAACGCGACCCGCACCGGAACGACGACCATCGAGATAAAATCGGGCTACGGACTCCAGCGCGAGGAGGAGCTGAAGCAGCTGCGCGTCGCGCGCTGGCTCGGCGAGCAGGGGCTGGCCGAGGTGGTTTCGACCTTCATGGGCGCGCACGCGCTCCCCGACGACGCGAGCCGCGGCGAATACCTGGAGCAGCTGGAGCAGATGCTGCCCGAGGCGGCGGCGCTGGCCGAATACTGCGACGTCTTCTGCGAGGAGGGCGCTTTCACCGTCGACGAGTCGCGCCGCCTGCTGGAGGCGGCGCGCGAGGCGGGGATGGGCTTGCGCATCCACGCCGACGAGTTCGGTGACAGCGGCGGCGGCGCGCTCGGCGCCGAGTTGCGCGTCGCGTCGGCCGACCATCTCGCCGGCTCGACGCTCGAGGCCATCGAGGCGCTGCGCGATTCGGGGGCGACCGGCATCCTGCTGCCGGGAACGCCGCTGGCGCTGCTCTCGTCGGAGTTCGCGCCGGCGCGCAAGATGGTCGCCGCCGGCCTTCCGCTCGCATTGGCGACCGACTGCAATCCCAACTGCTACACTGAGTCGATGCAGATGGTGATGCAGCTCGCCGTTTTCCGCATGGGGCTGACGCCGGGCGAGGCGCTGACCGCCGCGACGCTCAACGGCGCGCTGGCGCTGGGGCGCAGTAACCGCGGTGCGATTGCGCCGGGCTGGCGCGCCGACCTGCTGGTGTGCGACGTCCCCGACTACCGCCATTTGACCTACCATTTTGGTATCAACCACGTCGAGACCGTGATTATCGGCGGCCGGGTTGTCAATGCCTGAACCGCTGCGGCGCGCCGGCGAGGCGCTCTGGGAGGGGGCGCTCTACACCATCTCGCTGCCGGAGCGCTACCTGCGCGGCCTTACGGCGCTGCTGGGCGGGATGCTGAAGGAGACTACCGACCTGCTGGTACCGGACTTCGTCAAGGACACCACCAGCTACAACCTGTTCGTCGGCAACATCCTGCGCTTCGCGGTCGAGAACGTCGGCGGCGTCGAGGGCGTCTACGAGGACGAAGGCCTTACGGGCGACTACGCGACGCGCAAGCTGCTCGGCAACGCCATCGAGGGCATCGGCGTCGCAACGGTGCATCTCTCGCCGCTGTGGGTCTTCGCCTTCTTCGCCGACTCGGTCAAGGGCGGGCAGGTGTATCTCGACCGGCTCCACGGCGAGCTGGTCGCCAAGGGCTATCTCGACGAGGCGAGCGAGCCCGGCTCGCTCGCCGAACTCCTTGAAGGCCTTGAACGCACCACCGCCAGCTTCGCGCAGAACATCGACACGCCGCCGCTCTCGCACGAGCAGGTGCGCGAGAACATCGACGAAATCCGCGACTCCATCGGCGAGCTCTTCTCGACCACCGGCCGCGCCGCCGGCGACGTCACCGACGAAGTGACGACCGTCATGCAGGATTTCCTTGACACGGCGACCGACGAGGGGCAGTCGCTGCTCGAGCTGGGGGGCGTGATGACGCTACAGGCGACCGCGCGCGCCCGGCAGGCGGCGGGGCTCGCAGTCGCCGCGCCGCAAGTCGCGGGCGAGATGCTCTACGAAAACATCCTGGGCTACTACGGCGACACGCTGGCCGAGATTCACGAGCACGGCTACGCGACGGTCGCGAGCGAGACCATCGAGCCCTACGGCCACGCCATCATGAAGCAGTTCAGCGGCGAGCAGGAGACCTGGACCGGCAAGCTGTTTCGCGGCTCGGCGCGCGGCCTGAAGCGGGTTTTCGGCATGCAAAGCTCCAAATAGCTGCCCTGACGAAAGGGAGGGCTGAGCTTGGCCGGGGAGCTAGACGTACCCTGTGACCCCCAACCGCCTTCAGGGGGGGCGACAGCCGGCGGCGGCGCACCCAGTGGGTCGCCCAATCCGCAATCCGACCGTGAAGTCCTGTCCTCCGGGGTCGCAGGCGGTCAGTGCGGTCTGCCGGAGGGCAGGCCGTCGGCCTTCACCACGGGAATCGGGTCAGGCCCGGAAGGGAGCAGCCCCACCGTGGACTTCCGACGCTCGGATGGGTAGCGGGGCGGAGAAGGGGCGCGGCAGCGGGCGCTCCGTCAGGACGACAACGCCGGTGGCTTGGCACTCGAATTATTTAAATACCAATCGTCAGAAATTAAATTTGCGTAGCCATTGCTTCCCCGGCGCCCAGTCGGTGAACATCGTGAGCGCCATGCCGCCCGTCGTTAGCAGCGCTCCGGTCCAGACCAGCATGATGCCGGGAATCTGCCGCACGGTGAGCGTCGCGCGGCTCGGCTGGTCGCCCTCGCCGGGGACCGCCTCGTCAAGCGTGACGTAGATGTCGCGGTCGAGGCGGTGCTCGAGGTAGATGAGCGTGCGCCATTCGGCGCTGCCGGCGGTGTTGACCCGCGCCGCGGTGGCGTCAACCACGAGCTTGTCGCCGCGGTGCAGCCGGAACTGCGCCTCGAGCCGGTTCTCCTCGCCGGGGCGCATCGCGACTTCGTCGAGCGTCACCGTGAAGCCGGCCGCCTCCGCGGTTTCGCCCTCTTCCAGCTCGATGGTCTCAACCTGGTCCAGCCCGTAGGAAACGCCGTAGCCGAGCGCCACCAGGATGATGCCGAGATGCGCGATATACGGCCCCCACGCGCGCAGCCGCGGCAGCAATGGCTTCCCGCGGAAGCTCCAGAGATAGCGCAGCGCCGCGTAGCCGGCGAGCGCGGCCCACGGTAGTGCCGCGCCCGCCATCCACGAGCCGGGGCGTGCACCGAGCAGCAGCAGCCCCAGCACCACGCTCGCGCCAGCGGCGGCGCCGCACCAGCCGAGCAGCTGCCGCGGCGGATGCCAGCGCTGGAGCGTGTAGATGGCGAAGAACGCCGCCAGCAGCGCGACGAAGAGCGCCAGCCGGGTCTCGAAGACGAAGCCGGGCAGGTAGCCGTTGACTCCCGTCAGCAGCAGCACCAGCGTGACGGTCAGGATGAGCAGCTGGGTGTAGATTGCTCCAAAGTAGGTGGTGTCTTCGTCGAGCCATTCCTCGAGCTTTTCGCGCTGCCGCGGCTCGGGCGACGGCGCGCGCGAGTAGGCGCGCGCCGTCGTGAAACCGGTCGCTGCCAGACAGCTGCCGAGCAGCAGCACCAGCCCCTTCACCGAGCGGTCGTCAGCCATCACGGCCAGGAACCGCTGCGCGGCGCTATCGCCCTGCGACGGCAGAAAGGCGTGCACCGAGAGCCAGATGCCGCCGCGCGTGACGAACGACTCGAACAGCACCAGCAGCAGCACCATCATCGCCAGCAGCGGCCCCAGCAGTGCGTAGTGGTGCTTGCGCTTCCCCATCACCGCCGCGTGCAGGAAGGTGGTGCCCGCCAGCCACGGCAGCAGCCCCGACGTTTCCACGGGGTCCCACGCCCAGAAGCCGCCCCAGCCGAGCGTCGTGTAGGCCCAGTAGCCCCCCATCGTCAGCGCGCCCGCGGTCAGCAGCCAGAACCAGCGCGCCCAGCGCCGCCCTACATCGAGCCACGCGTCGCCGCGCGCCACCAGCGCCGCCAGCCCCGCCGCGTAGAGCGGCACCGCGAAGCCGTAGGCGGCGAAAACTATCGGCGGATGAATGGTCATCCACGGCGATTGCAGCAGCGGGTTCAGCCCGCGTCCTTCGGTCGGGAGCGGGTCGGAGAGCGTGAACGGGTTAATCGCGAGCTGGATGGCCGCCAGCGCCAGCAGGATACCCGAAGCGAAGAGCACCAATACTCGCTGTTGGTGCACGTCACCGCGGCGCCGCGCACCAGCCGCGTCGCCGCCCGCCGCGCCGCTCCCGCGCCACAGCTCCCAGTTGAGCGCCAGCGCGGCGGCCCAGCACCAGATGAGCAGCGTCCCGTCGCGCCCAGCCCACACCCCGGCCAGCTTGTAGCGCAGCGGCAGCTCGACCGCCGAGTAGTCGGCGACGTACGCAAACTCGAGCGCGGTGCGGTAGAAGTAGGAGCCGAGCAGCAGCAGGCTGGCGGTCAGCGACGCCAGCAGCAGCCCCAGCGAAACGCGCTGTAGCAGCCGCTTCTCCGCGTCGCCGTCGCGCAGGTGCAGCGCCCCGGTCGCCAGCGACGCCAGTAGCAGCAGCGGGTTCAGGTGCAGCAGCAGGTCGCCCGGGTTCATCGGGTGGCGCAGGCGGGGGTGATATTACGGCTATTCCGCCGCTCACCGCCGCCGCGCGACCCACGCCACGGCGATGGCGGCGACCGGCAGCGCAACTGCTGGCAGTCCCTCATCCTCTTCAGCAGGTGGTGCGACCTTACGGTCTACTTTCACGTAGTAGCTGTCACCCATCTCCTGGATTGTAAGCCCGGGATAGCTTTCACCCTCGGTGGGTGCCTTTGTCTTGTTATCACCCTCGATAAGTTCGTAGCGATAGCCGGGGTAGACTCCGTCACCTACTTGGTGCGAGAAGCTGTAGCGGTAGCTGCCATCACCGTTGGCGTCTGCCTCGTCTCGCGTCACTTTCTGTGGCGCGTAGCAGGTATATGGCTCCTCCAGCGTGCAGACGTAGAATTTCACCTCTTCATAGATTTCGTCGGCGTCAATCCACGCCACGAAGGTGTCCCCCTCATCGACCTCGCGCGGGGCGTGGTCCACTTCGGCTGCTGCCGCTGGAATCAGCAGCATCAGCACAAACAGTGCGAGCAGGCGCATGGTGGCGGTCTCGCGGACGCGTCTTTAACGGTTGCGCCGCCGCCGCAGCGCGGCGACGCCCAGCAGCGGCAGCAGCGCGCCGGGCGCCGGCAGCCCCGCTTCGGGCTGTTCGGCGCGGTGGAATTCGGGGCCACTGAAGCCCGCCACCAGCACCTCCCGCGTCGCGTTGTTCTGGATGAACGCGACGACGCCCAGGTTCTCGCGGTCCCAGTCCGCGTCAAGCGCGACTGTGCGGTTGACCGCCTCCGCCGAGAGCGGCTCCGGCTCGGCGATGGCGCGGACGGTCCAGCGGTGCAGCCGCATCCCGTTCGAGCTGTTGCCTTCGCCGTCCCAGCCGTACCAGTAGCGGTGGTCTTCGTAGAGCACCAGCCGCAGCTCCCACCCGTTGCCCTCCGGCAGCGCGCCGGTCGCCTGCGCCGCCAGTGTCGCGCTGCCGGTGGCGACCGCCGGCGCAGCGACGCGCACGCCGACGCCTTCGGCCGGCGGGTTCGCCGCGATGAGCTGGCGGTACTGCTCCGCGGTGCCGGACTGGCTGCTGGCGCCCTCGAGCCGGCTGCCGCCGTTGACGAAGAAGGTCGGGAAGCCGGTGACGTCGTAAAGCTCCAGCCGCTGCTCGGTGGCGGCCGTCCCGAACGGGTCGTCCTCGACCGTGTGGTAGGCGAGCACCGCCACCTCGTCCATGTCAGCCACCGCCTCGAGCGCCAGCCCGCCCGGAAGGCAGGGCGGGCACCACGTCGCCGTGAACAATTCGACCAGCGCCAGTCGTTGCTCCGGCGCTTCTTCAGGGGGGCTGGCGGGGGCACCCGGCAGCGGAGCCAGCAACAGCGCCAGCGCGAACAGCAGCGCGCCCATGGTGCGCCGCGCCAGCGGCAGCATGGTTGTGTTGCGCCGCGTTAGCAGCAGCGCGCCGGCAGCCATGGTCCGGCCGCGCATCACGCCTCCTGCCGCCACCGAATCCAGCCGGCGGCGAGCAGCCCCGCCCCGGCCAGCACCAGCAGCGGATACATCGAGTAGAGAAAGAGCAGCACTGCCGAGCTGGCGCCGACGCCGAAAGTCCAGCCGAGCGCCGCGCCACCGTAGCAGCCGCACCCCAGTACCAGCAGCGGCAACGCCGCCCGCAGTCGCTCGTTCATGACGCGTTACCGGCGGCCGGCTAAAGTGGTCTTCGCCGTCGTGCCGCGATTGCCAGCGAATCCCCATCAGGATGCGCATCGCGGTCGCAGTGCCGGGTGGGTTTAGGTGTTTTTCGGGCGATCGAGGTAGTCAATCAGCCATATCAGGCCACCGAAGAACAGGCTGATGTAGGCCCTCAGTTCGCATCAGTAGCACGCTGCGCCGTACTTGAGGCGCCAGTAGTTGCACAAGTGGGTGGCTGTTTCAAAATGAATTTAGATTGTTCCCTTGAGGTATTTCTGCCTCTTGGTTTCAGGAAATTTTTCTATAGCGTACCTTAGCATTGTTCGGGGCATGGTTTTGTAGTGTTTTTTTAGAAAAGTTTCCTCTCTTTTTAGATCTCTTTTGCCTGCTTCCCTAAGCATCCATCCAACTGCTTTATGGATAAGATCATGTTCATCGTGAAGTAATTTATCTGCTATCTTGAAAGTGTCTTCTAAATCATTTCTTCTGATAAACCAAAAAGTTGAAATCATGGCTATTCTTCTTGTCCATAGGTCCTCGGATCTGGCCCATTTGTAGAGTATCTTACGATTTTTGTCCATGAGGTGTTTTCCAATTATATGTGGGCAGGTTACGTCAACCAAGTTCCAATTGTTGATATGTTTGAAACTGGAAACATAGATTTCGTACAGTTTGTTTCTATCTTTTCTATCTTTGCTTTTAGCGTATTTATTTACTATAATTATTAAGCCTAAAAATCTTTCTTCGTGATATTTAGAACATATGAGTGTTTTCATATCGGTTATAGAAATGTCAATGTGTTCTTTAGCAATCGATCTTATTTGGGGTGCTCTTACACCAAGAAAAAGATCGCCATGTCCGTATTCTCCTTTGTCTGTTTTAAAGAATCTCAGACTATGTTGAGCTATCTCTTTGTTTGCTAGTGCCCGTATTTCTTCTCTGGCTTTCATTCACTCCAGTGACTTGCTACGCCTAAACTCATTGCTACCACAGGGCCAATGCCAATCGCAAATATAATTGTCCCGATTCCAAAGGTTCCACCGAGAACAATCCCCAAACTTAAAACCAGAATCTCGATGCTAATTCTGACGCGGCCGATTGGCCAATCGGTTCTTCGCTGGATTCCTGTCATCCATCCATCTCTCGGGCCCGGACCCAGATTCGCAGTGAGATAGAAACCGCTACCGATCCCTGCCACTATGACTCCAATAATTGTCTGGATGAAGGCAAGGCCTGTTTCCGTGGGCTCTGGAAGGAAAGGTACCATCACGTCGATGGCCATAGCAATCAATATGGCATTTAGGATGGTCCCAATCCCTGGTGTTTCACGCAATGGTACCCACATAAAGAGAACCAGAATGCTGACAACGAAAGTTGCTTCACCCACTGAGAAACCAGTCTGTTTGCCAATTCCCTGAGCTAAAACCGTCCAGGGACTGACTCCAATCCCAGATGCAATGATTATTGCTTCTCCCGTACCAAATATCCAAAGGCCCGTAACCAGAAAAAATAAAGTGATGGGTTTTGGCTTCAATGTCAGAGGTGTATCTGAACTCCAAATAGTTCTAGGGACCTTGTGGGCAGGTCTGACAATATCGAAGATGGTTTTCAGTGACAAGCTTGACCGTACTTCTTCAGCCGCCAGTAGTTGTAGGGCCACGGTGTCA